>CALJIU010000160.1 GCA_937974055.1 uncultured Neomegalonema sp.
ACGGAATCCATTTTGCAACCCGACCCGTCGGAGCGAGCGGAGAAATGGACCCCGTGGTCGAGCCACGGGGTGACGGCGCTGGTGTCGGCAACTGCGCAAGACCGGAGGCGATGCGATGAGTTGGCCGATGGTGGCGTTGGGCGAGGTGGTCGAAAAAGTCGAAAAATGGAATCCAGTGAAGGAAGCACCCAACGACGAGTTCCGTTACATCGACATAGCGAGCGTCTCGCAGGAAACGAAAAATATCGAAGGTGTATCGATCACTCTTGGAGCCGAAGCGCCGAGCCGTGCTCGGCAATTAGTCGCAGCGAATGATGTGATTGTCTCTACGGTCCGTCCTAATCTCAACGCAGTAGCGCACGTAAATGACAAGTTTGACGGCGCAACGGCCTCGACCGGGTTTTGCGTTCTACGTCCGGCTGCTCGCAAACTGGATGACCGTTTCCTCTATCAATGGGTACGCTCACAGGCATTTGTTGCGAACATGGTCAGTCTTGCGACCGGGCAGAGCTATCCGGCTGTTTCGGACAAGATCATAAAAGACTCTAAAATCCCCCTCCCGCCCCTCGACGCGCAGAAGCGGATCGCGGGGATACTGGACCGGGCGGATGCCCTGCGCCGCAAACGCCGCGACGCCCTCGCCCTGCTCGACACCCTCACCCAATCCATTTTCGTAGAGATGTTTGGTGATTTACTATCCCGTTCTGAGAAATCAGAAACAGTATATCTAGGGGATTTAATTTCAGTTCGTAGTGGTTACGCTTTCAAATCATCCGATTTTTCTTCTTTCGGTTCACCAGTTGTTAGAATATCAAATCTCGATGGATCGAATGTCCAAATGTCTAAAGCGGCACGAATACCTGAAGAAAGAGTGGAAAAAGGGAAAAACTACGAGATTGCAGAAGGTGATCTTCTAATTGCCATGTCAGGCGCCACGATTGGAAAAACTGGTACAGTGCCAAAACTTTTTGAAAAGTCATACCTGAATCAACGAGTTGGAAAATATAAAATTGATGAAAAATCTAGCCTGACAAATGAATTTATAAGGCATCTTGTAATTACTACTAGATATCAGGAAATAGCTTTGGCGTCGGCATGGGGCGCAGCGCAACCGAATGTTAGTGGCACACAATTAACCGATATGTGGATCCGTGTCCCTTCGACAAAACTACAGAGCGATTTTCGAGACATTCAGTCTGAGATATCACAGTATCGACGAAAATGTGAGCGATCACTTGCGAAATGCGATTCCCTCTTCGCCTCCTTGCAATCCCGCGCCTTTTCGGGAAAGTTGTAAAGATGGACGATTTCACCTTCTTTTCCTTGTCATGCCCGCGCAGGCGGGCATCCATTTCTGTCTTCGCTGCGGGACACCGGGCTTGCGACGCGATGGATTCCCGCGTGCGCGGGAATGACGGCGGGGCGGGTGAGCGGGGATGCTGAACTTCACCTTTCTCGCCGCCGACTTCCCCGACATCCACGAGACGATGCGGTCGGCGGAGCGGAATGGGGTGGCGGACCCCACGGCCACGGCCTTCTTCGCGGGGAAGGGGATGGAACTGGCGGTGAAATGGGCGTTCCGGCACGATCCCGGCCTGACGCCGCCCTATCAGGACACGATTTCGACCCTGATCCACGACGACGCCTTCCGCCGCATCGCGGGCGAGGCGATCCACCTGAAATGCAAGTACATCAACCGCATCCGCAACCGTGCCGTGCACGAAGAGAAAACAATCGCTCCGGCTGAAGCACTTGCCTCGCTGAAGGAACTTTTCCACGTCGCGTACTGGTTCGGACGCACCTATGGCCGCACCGACAAGCCCGCCGACGGCGCGACCTTCGATCCGGGCGCGCTGACCGCCCGCGACGACGCCGTGAAGACGGCGCTCGTGAAACTGAAGGCGCAGCAGGCCGCGCTGGAGGAGAAGGATCAGGCGCTCGACGACCTGCGCTCCGGCAAGGCCGAGTTGGATGCGGAGCTGCAACGCCTGCGCGCCGAGGTCGCCGCTGTCCGTGCCGCCGCCGAGGCACGGCCCGATCCGCATGACTATAACGAGCAGGAGACCCGCACGAACTGGATCGACAGCGATCTTGCGGAAGCCGGTTGGCAGGATTTCGTAGCGGGTCGCGATACCGAATACCGCGTCTCGCCCATGCCGAACGAGAAGAATGTCGGCTTTGCCGATTACGTGCTGTGGGGGGCCGATGGCCTGCCCCTCGCGGTGGTGGAGGCCAAGCGCACCCGCCACGACCCCCGCAAAGGCCAGCAACAGGCGAAGCTCTATGCCGACGCGCTGGAGGCGATGCATGGGCGGCGTCCGGTGATCTTCTACACCAACGGCTACGAGCACTGGATATGGGACGATGCCGGAGGACGCCCACCCCGCACTCTAGGCGGCTTTCTCAAACGCGACGAGTTGGAGCTGATGATCCAGCGCCGCACGACCCGCAAACCCCTGTTATCGGTCACCCCGAACCCCACCATCGCGGGCCGCCCCTATCAGGTGAAAGCCATCGGGCGCATCGCCGAGGATTTCGACGCGGGCCGCAGCAAGGCGCTGCTCGTCATGGCGACGGGGACAGGCAAGACCCGCACCGTGGTGGCGCTGGTCGATGCGATGATGAAGGCGGGGCTGGTCAAGCGCGCGCTGTTTCTGGCGGATCGCGTTAGCCTCGTGAAACAGGCGGCGAATGCCTTCAAGGCGCATCTGCCATCCTCGAACCCCGTGAACCTCGTCACCGACAAAACCGGCACGGGCCGCGTCTACGTCTCGACCTATCCCACCATGATGGGCCTGATCGACGGGAAGACGGGCGCGGACGAGCGCAATTTTGGCCCCGGCCATTTCGATCTGATCATCATCGACGAGGCGCATCGCTCGGTCTATCAGCGGTATCGCGCGATCTTCGGCTATTTCGACAGCTATCTCGTTGGCCTGACCGCCACGCCGCGCGACGAGGTGGACCGCGATACCTACTCCCTGTTCGATCTGGAACCGGGCGTGCCGACCGACAGCTACGATCTGGAGGAGGCCATCGAGGCGGGGTATCTGGTGCCCCCCGATCCGATCTCGGTGCCGACGAAATTTTTGCGCGGGGGCATCCGCTACGACGATCTCTCCGAGGCCGAGAAGGAACAGTGGGACCGGCTGGAATGGGGTGATGACGACGTGCCGGATGAGGTATCCGTCGATGAGTTGAACAAGTTCCTGTTCAACGAGGATACGGTGGACAAGGTGCTGGGCCACCTGATGACCAACGGTATCCGTGTCGAAGGCGGCGAAAAGCTGGGCAAAACCATCATCTTCGCCAAGAGCCAGCGGCACGCCGAGTATATCGAGGAACGCTTCAACGCGAACAATCCGCATCTGGCGGGGCATTTCGCGCGGATCATCACGCATAAGGCCGACTACGCGCAAAACCTGATCGATGATTTCTCGATTGCCGGAAAAGACCCACAGATCGCGATTTCCGTCGATATGCTCGACACCGGCATTGATGTGCCGGAGGTGGTGAATCTCGTATTCTTCAAGCTGGTGCGCTCGAAGACGAAATTCTGGCAGATGGTGGGGCGCGGCACGCGGCTCTGCCCCGATCTCTTCGGGCCGGGGGACGACAAGGACAGCTTCCGCATCTTCGATTTCTGCCAGAATCTCGAATATTTCGGGGCCGATCCGGCGGTGAAGGACGCCCCACGCACGAAGTCGTTGACCGAGCGCCTCTTCGCCGCGCGCCTCGACCTTATCCGCACTATCGAGGCGGATGCAGCATTCGATGGTATGGGAGAGAAGGACGTTCCCTTCGACGGCCATCCCGATAGTATACCCGATATCGGCGCGGTGATCGACAATGCGCGGACGACCCTGCAAGGTGTCGTCACTGGCATGAGCCTCGACAATTTCGTCGTCCGCACCGAGCGGCGGCTCGTCGAGAAATATCAGCGCGATGCGGAATGGGCTGACCTATCAGACGAGACGGCGGACGAGTTAGGCAAGATCGCGGGCCTGCCCACGGCGGTCAATCTGGGCGGCGAGGAGGCGAAACGCTTCGATTTGTTGATGTTTAGCCTGCAGCTTGCAGTCCTGAAGGGCAGCAAGCGCTTTGAGAAACTGAAGAAGCAACTGATCGAGATCGCCGCCGCTCTGGAGACGAAGATCAACATCCCGGCCATCGCCCGCCACGCCACGCTGATCGAAGAGATACAGGCCGCAGGCTGGTGGGACGGCATCGACGTGCCGACCCTCGACTTCGCGCGGCGGCGATTGCGCGAGGTCGTGCACCTGATTGACCGCACCGAACGCACGGTCCTCTATTCGAACTTCGAGGACGATTTCGGCGCGGGGGCCAGCATCGCGTTGCCGGGTACGAGTGGCGTCGATCACCAGAGCTTTAGACGCAAGGCCCTCGCCTTTCTCCGCGAGCATGAAGACGCAATTGCCTTGGTCAAGGTTCGCAATGCCAAACCGCTCACAGCAACCGATATCGCATCATTGGAGACCATGCTGATCGAAGCCGGTATTGGTACCAAGCAAGACGTGCAGGAAGCCAGCACCGCCGCAGACGGCTTCGGCAACTTTTTGCGCTCGCTGGTCGGCCTTGACCGTAAAGCGGCTTCTGCCACCTTCGAAGAATTCCTGAGCGATGCGGCTTCGCCCAATCAAATCGAATTCATTGGCATGATCGTTGATCACCTTACCCAGAACGGTGCGATGGACCCGGCTTTGCTCTACGAAAGCCCCTTCATTGATGTCGCCCCCCTCGGCCCCGGCAACATCTTCTCCGAGGACAAGGTCGTCCGCCTCATGGACCGGATCGAAGCGATCAACACAATCGAGACCGACGACGCCGTAGCATCCTGAATTCTGGAGGAGCTTCACACCTCGGATAGAACCCCGTTCAGCAACCGCATGCATATCAAGAATGCAACGGAGCGCATAATGGAGGACGGACATCTATCAGTAGAATCCTGAGGTAATCCCCCCAGCGTTTAAGGGGATGCGTGAGTAGAATTTTCTCGGCAAGAAAATCGAGGAGATTTTGATGAAGAAGAGCCGTTTTACTGAACCACAGATCATGGGCATCCTGCGCCAGGCGGAGGGCGGGGTTCCGG
>CALJIU010000161.1 GCA_937974055.1 uncultured Neomegalonema sp.
GGGCGGGTGGTGAGGTAGGCATAGGCGCGGGTTTTCGAGCGGCCCACGCGGCCCCGGATCTGGTAGAGCTGCGACAGGCCAAACATATCGGCGCGGTGGACGATGAGGGTGTTGGCGGTGGGGATGTCGAGGCCCGATTCCACGATGGTGGTGGCGAGCAGCACGTCGAACTGGCCGTCGTAGAAGGCGTTCATCACGTCATCCAGCGCGCCGGGGGCCATCTGGCCGTGGGCGGTGGCGAATTTGATCTCCGGCACCTGCTCGCGCAGGAACGCCTCGATGTCCGCAAGATCAGAGATGCGGGGGACGACGTAGAAGGACTGGCCGCCCCGGTAATGCTCGCGCAGCAGCCCTTCGCGGATCGTCACGGGGTCGAAGGGGGCGACATAGGTGCGGATGGACAGGCGGTCGACGGGCGGGGTCGCGATCAGGCTCATCTCGCGCACGCCGGTCATGGCGAGTTGCAGGGTGCGGGGGATGGGGGTGGCGGTCATGGTCAGGACGTGAACGTCGGATTTCAGGGCTTTGAGGCGTTCTTTGTGACGCACGCCGAAATGTTGCTCCTCATCGACGATCAGCAGGCCGAGATTGTGAAATTTTATGCCCTTCGCGAGCAGCGCATGGGTGCCGATGACGATGTCGACGGTGCCGTCGGCCATGCCCGCCTTTGTGGCTGTCGCCTCCTTCGCCGGGACGAAGCGCGATAGCTGTCGCACATTGATGGGCAGGCCGCGAAAGCGTTCGGAGAAGTTCTTGGCGTGCTGGCGCGCGAGCAACGTGGTGGGGGCGATGACGGCGACCTGGAAGCCCTCCATCGCCGTGACGAAGGCAGCGCGGATGGCCACCTCGGTCTTGCCAAAGCCCACATCGCCAACGACGAGGCGATCCATCGGGCGGCCAGAGCCGATATCCTCGATGACGTCCTCGATGGCGGCAAGTTGGTCGTCGGTTTCGGTATAGGGAAAGCGGGCGCAGAATTCTTCCCACGCGCCTTCTGGCGGGGCGATGACGGGGGATTTGCGGAGTTGGCGTTCGGCGGCGATCCGGATGAGGCGCTCGGCCATATCCTTGATCCGGTCCTTCATCTTCGCCTTGCGCGCCTGCCATCCGCCGCCGCCGAGGCGGTCGAGTTGGGCGTTTTCATCGGCACCGTAGCGGGAGAGCAGTTCGATATTCTCGACGGGCAGGAACAGGCGGTCGCCCTTGGCGTATTCTAGGGCGAGGCAATCATGCGGTGCGCCCAGCGCCTCGACGGTCTGGAGGCCAGTATAGCGGCCAAGGCCGTGTTCGACATGGACGACAAGGTCGCCTGTGCCGAGGCTGGAGGCTTCGGTGAGGAAGTTTTCGGCGGTCTTGCGCTTGCGGGTCTGGCGGACGAGGCGGTCGCCGAGGATGTCTTGTTCAGCGATGACCACGAGGTCCGGCGTCTCAAAGCCCGATTCTAAGCGCCAGACGATCAGGGCGGTGGTGTCCTTTGGGAGTGCGTCGATTTCGGCCCATTTGGCGACGGTCGCGGTTTTCTTCAGCCCGTGATCCTTGAGCAGCGTGCGCATTCGGTCGCGGGAGCCGTCGGAATAGGAGGCGATGACGGGGCGTTTCTTGTCAGCAATGCATGCCTTCATATGGGCGGTGACGGTATCGAACAGATTGATGCCGCCGCTGCCTTTTTCGGCCAGCCGTTCGGCGGCGAAGCTGCGCCCCAATCTGCCGCCAGCATCGACGGTGTTCGGGCCGCTGCCGGTGGGGATGGCGGTGAAGGCGCGCAAGGGGCGGTCGGTCAGTGCCTCAGCCCATGCCTGATCGTCGAGATAGAGGGCGTCGGGCGTCAGGGGTTTGTAGACCGGCGCACCCATCGTGCGCTCGTCCTGCGCGGCCTTGCGGTTTTCGTAATGGTCGGTGACGGTTTCCCAGCGGGCGGCGCGAATTTCTTCGACACTGCCATCGAAGCTGACCGGCGCACCGGGGAGGTAGTCGAACACGGTGTCGAGGCGCTCGTGAAACAGGGGGAGCCAATGCTCCATGCCCTGATGCCGCCCCCCGCGCGAGACGGCCTCGTACAGCGCATCATCGCTGCCCGCGACGCCGAAGAGTTCGCGGTAGCCGCGCCGGAACCGCTCGATGATTTCGGGGGTGAGGGGGGTTTCGGAAACCGGAGCGAGGGCAAGGCGATCAACGCGATCGGCGGAACGCTGGGTGGCCGGGTCGAATCGCTTGATCGTCTCCAGCACGTCACCGAAGAAATCGAGGCGCAGGGGCTTGGCCCGTCCGGGGGGGAAAATGTCGATGATGCCACCGCGCACGGCGAAATCGCCCGGCTCGATCACGGTGGAGGAGCGGGTGTAGCCATTGCGGCTGAGATAGCGCATCAGCTTTTCGGGGTCGATGCGAGTGCCCGCCTTGGCGGTAAAGCTGGCTTCCTTGATGACCTCGCGTGCGGGAATGCGCTGGATGGCGGCATTGATGCTGGTCAGGATGACGGAGGGGCGTTCCCATTTACGCGACAGGGCGGCGAGGGTGGCGAGGCGCTGGGCGGAAACCTCGGTATTGGGGGACACGCGGTCATAGGGCAGGCAATCCCATGCCGGAAAGCGCAGGATGGGAATGGCGGGGCCAAAGATGCGCAGGCCGTCGACCATCGAGGCCATGCGGGCATCGTCATTGGCGATATGAATGACCGGCCCATCGGCACGCCGCACCAAATCGGCGAGGAGAGCGGCGTCATACCCTTCGGGTGCACCACCCACGCGGACGAGGGTGTTGTCGAGGGGGGCGGTCTGCTTGGGCTGGGGCTGGCTCATGAAAGGCGAGGTATCCCGCACGGGGGCGGGTTTCAAGCGTCGTCGTCGTCATCCTTCCGGCGGTGGTACAGGCAAAGAGCCGCCGGAAGGCGAATCCGGTCATCGCGGGGCGATGGCGGATGCTGTCAGGGCGTCACGCGCCCTATTCTTGTGAAGGCAGAGATCCGAGGAGAGAAGCGGCACGGGCCGTAACAAGAGCCTCGCTCGGTCTCACCTCAGCTTTTCGGCGGGGGAGATAAGGGCAGCGGGTTCAGGCCCGATACCTTGACCGTGCCGGGTGGCAGAGGTGCGGTGACGGCGACCAATGCGGGGGTGCGGCGGATTGTCAGGGAGGTGATGCCCGTATCGCAGGCGGTGCGAACGCAGGTTTCGGCCACGTCGTCACAATCCTCGCAAGGCAGGATGATCCCGACCTTTGCCGAATCGATGCTTTGGACAAGGGGCGCGGCGTGCGGAACAGCCGTGCCACCGACACTCGCGGATGCACCGGTCATCATCAGCACGACGATCAATATGCCCGCGATCCAACGCATTCACCGCTCCACATTGCACGAAAATCCGCTGATCCATTGACCACGGGAGGACGGTCACAGGGTACCGACGTTTCCGTGAAAAGGCCGTGAGGGGCGGGTTTGCCGCAGCCCGCCCAGAGTTTTCCAATGTTCTGGCAAGTAATCTGCATTCGTCCGGCGATTAACCGGATCATGACCAGTCTTACATACAGTTACGCAACGCGAGAACGCACGGCTGGTTGCGCACCGGCCTTCTAGGGGATGCACGATGGGTGAACTGAAATTCCAGCTCCAGCACTACCTTTCCGAATTGTGGAAACGGCGGTGGAGCATTCTGTTCGTCACATGGGCGGTCGGCATTGCCGGGGCCTTGTTCGCGGCGACGGCCAAGGATGTCTATACATCCAAGGCGACCGTCTTCGTGGATACCAGCTCGCTGATGCAGAAGATCGTGGGACGCGAATTGCAGATCACCGATCCGGGCATCCAGATCGAAAACGTGCGTAAGTCTATGTATGCACGCCCGAATATCGAGGAGGTGATCCGCCGCACCGACCTCGACCTGACGATCAACGACCAGCGGGGCATGGAATCCCTGATCGAGAATCTCAGCACCGAAATGAGCCTGAAACGGCAGGGGCGCGATTTCTACAACATCGAGTATTCCAGCTCTGACCCCCGCCGTGCGCGCGATGTGGTGCAGGCGTTGCTGGACCTGTTCCTCGAAGAGGGTCTGGTCCGGTCGGGGGTCGACAGCAACGAAAGCGAATCGATTCGCCGGTATGTCGAAGGACAGCTTCGCGATTCGACCGAAAAGCTGAAAACCGTGGAAACGCAGCTTGCGGCCCATGAGCGGCAGTATCGCGACGAGTTGGCCGGTGCGCCATCGCTGGCCGCCGAGAAGCGCGGGATCGAAGCGCAGATTTCACAGCTCGAAAACGACCGCCTGCTCTATCAGCAGGAATTGGCGAGCCTGCGCTCGCGCCTTGCCTCTACCCCGCCACAGGTACTGGAGCGGGTCGTGCAGCCGCCACAGCAGCAGCGCCCCTATATCGCCCCCCCGATCACGCAGCGGGTGCCGATCCCTCAGGGTCCGACGCCGGAAGAGCAGCGATATCAGGCATTCGCGGCGCAAGCCTCCAGCGTGCAGGGCGAGGTGCAGCAGCTTTTGCAACGTCTGACGCCGCAGCATCCCGATGTTGCCGCCGCACAAGCACGGGCCAGTAACGTACAGGCCGAATTGAATCAGTTGCAGGCGATGGCGCAACAGGCCAACGCGAATTTGCAGAACCGCATCGCGCAGGCCAACGCCCAAAATGCACGGGTCGATGCCGAGTATCGCCGATACCAAGAAGAGATCAATCGCCCGCTGCCCCAAGTGCAGCCCCGCGAAATCTATGGTCCCAACCCGGCAATCGCGGACCTGCGCGCGCAGATCGACCAGAGTCAGGGCCGCCTGACCGTCACCGAACGTCAGATCGGGAAGCTGCGCGGGAATATCCCGGAATTGCAGGCAACCTTGGCCCGCCAGCCCGAAATCCTGCAAGTCTATCAGCGGATGCAGACGGAGCGGGAGAAGTATAACGCCGAGGTCGAGCGGCTGAACGCGAAGATGGAGACGCTGATCACCATCGGCGATCCGAACCGCCAGAACTTCGTGGAATTCCGCGTGATCGAGCCGCCGAAGATGGCGGTGACGCCCGCCGGGCCGAACCGTTTGGTCCTGTTCATGGGCGCGGGGCTGATGGCGCTGGGCGCGGGGGTCGGGACGGCCTTCATGCGTATTCAGATGTCGGAGAACATGCCGACGATATCGCATCTGAAGAACTCGTTCGACCTGCCGGTCCTGGGCGGCATCTCGATGATCGGGACGGCGGGGCAGAAGACGCGCACGGTGATGGGCAACCTTGCCTATCTGGCCGTGGTCGCCGCCCTCGTCACGATCTTCGCATGGGTGACGTATCGCTATCACTTCGAGTTGTGGCGACCGAATGTCAGCGGGCTGATCGAAGCCACCGGCAAGACTTTCAGCGCGCTGATCTAAAGAATATCGCGCCTCTGGCGGACCTCGCTGTCCGTCCCGCGCGAAGGAGACCGCCATGAGCATTATCGACCGTGCCACCTCGAAACAGCGTCCTAAGCCCCGGAAAGCCACACCTATTCCTGCGGGTACGAAACGCCTCGCACCCGCGCCGGTGCGGCCCAAGAACGACGCCTCGATCCTCGACGATATCGATGCGTGGGAACAGGAAATGGACCAGGGTAGCCGCGAGGCCAGCCCGGAGCCAAGCCGTCAGGCCCGCCCGAAAATGGGCAAACCCAAGCGCGGTGCGGCACCGAAACCTGCACCAGTATCGGCGGATGTCGCCGCCTTTGGGGCCAATTTCAAGCCCACCGCGACGGCGCAAGAAGAGGAAGCCTCCGCTACTCTCGGTCCGGCACAGCGCAGCCGCGAATTCTCGTTCGATCATCAGCGGCTGGAAAAATTCGGCTTCATCACGCCCAAGGTGCGTCGCTCTCGCATCTCGGAGGAGTTCCGCCTCATCAAACGCCGCCTGATGCAGCGCATGTCGCTATCGGCGAAGAAGAAACAGACGAGCCGCGTCGGTGACCGCAGCCACGTCATCCTCGTCACCAGCGCGCGGCCCAGCGAGGGCAAGAGCTTTGTGGCGATGAATCTGGCCCTATCGATCATCTTCGACGAAGGGCTGAACGTGATGCTGGTCGATGGCGATGTGGCGCGGCCCTCAATGTCGAAGATTCTGGGCCTGCGCAACGACCTGCCCGGCCTCACCGACCTGCTGATGGAAGAAGAGGCGTCCCTGTCCGATGTCCTGTTACGGGAACACGAACATCCGCTGACCTATCTTGCGGCAGGTGCAATCGTGCAATCGGCGACCGATCTGTTCGGCGGGGACCGGATGGAGGCACTCGTCACCGATATTGCCGAGCGGTATTCGGACCGGATCATCATCTTCGATGCCCCGCCTTTGCTGGCCAGCACCGAGCCTGTCGCCCTCGCAGAACATGCGGGTCAGGTGGTCATGGTGGTCGATGCCGAAAAAACTTCGCGCAGTGCCGTCGATTCGGCACTGGATTTGCTTGAGACGGACCAGAACGTCAACCTGGTGCTGAACAAGACAACTGTCGGGAACCGCACCGAGCAATTCGGAAGCTATTATGAAGCATACAATCAAGCCTAGCCGTAAGGCCCCTCGCGTGTCTGCCCGTAGCAAGCTTCTGGCTGCGGGAAGTGCCTTCGCGATTTTCGCGGTTTCCGGCGCACTCGTCGCCCAGACCGCTGGAGAACGGATCTATTCCGGCGGCTACGCGACCAGCGGAATCCCGGTATCTGACGACGCTTATGGTGCAGTGCATCAGGGTGATACAGTCGTCGGTGGCCAGATCGCTCCGGTCGGTGTCGGTGCTGCCGCAGGCGCCGCCACCACCCAGAACAACGCCCCTGTTCGCCGGGGTCGCTGGACGACGCAGGTGACGCCCTATGTCGAAGGGACCGTCACGTATTCGGACAACGTCAATCTCGATGAGAGAGGCTTCGAGGAAAGCGAGACGATCCTGACCGCGACCGCAGGCGTCAATGTCGCAATCCAGAGCGAGCGTCTGTCGGGTCAGGTTTCCGCCGCCGTCAGCTACGACAAGTTCCTGAACGAGACGAACGACGATGGCCTGCGCGCCAATCTCGATACCGGCTGGTCGGCGGCAATCGTGCCGAACCTGCTGTATCTGGATGTCGGCGCGGGTGTCTCGGAAGTGTTCATCGACGATGACGACCGCTTTTCCGGCAACCCCGTGGCCAATTCGGACGACCGCAGCCGCGCGTATTACGGTCTTGTCAGCCCCTCGCTGCGCAAGAATCTCGGCGGCTGGGCCAATGCCGAACTGCGCTACACGGCGCGGGGCGAAGCCTATGAAGCCGGAGATATCGATGGCGGTGTCACGCATACCTATTCGGCGGCACTGACCTCTGACCCGCGCAAGTTCCGCCGTCTCGGTTGGGCAATCGGCAGTGAGTACGAGGATTTCAATCCCGAATCCTCCGACGAAAACCTGCGTCGTTGGTCGTCTTCCGTCAGCGTCGATGTGCCGGTTTCGCGCACGTTGGCCGTTACGGCAGCCGCCGGTTACGATCACTTCTCGGAAAACGTGGATGACGACTTCGCCGGTGCCTACGGTAATGTCGGCGTGCGCTACCAGCCGAGCCAGCGCCTGTCTGCACGGGCCTTCGCAGGCTATCGCTATGGCGGTGCGGATTACGGCGCAGCGGTGAACTACGTGGCGCAGCGCAATCTGGTCGCCTCGCTTTCGGCCAACCGCGCGGTACAATTCTCGAACGGCGATAACGATGAAGCGCTCCGCACGGCCCTGAATGGCAATAATGGTGGCCTCGCCAACAACCTGAACC
The DNA here is from genome assembly GCA_937974055.1 of uncultured Neomegalonema sp. Taxonomy (GTDB): domain Bacteria; phylum Pseudomonadota; class Alphaproteobacteria; order Rhodobacterales; family Rhodobacteraceae; genus JAHDDY01. The sequence goes on from CALJIU010000161.1 coordinate 7,734, forward strand.
CGACCTTCGCGATTCTGGACGACGATGCCATCGTCGATACGGTTCAGGCGAGCGTTGCCGGTTCGGTCGGGCAGACCGGCTGGACGGCGAACGTGACCGCCCTGCACCGCGACTTCGGCAATAGCACGTTCGAGGACGAGACGGTGGTTTCGGCCAATCTGGGCGTGACCCGTGCCTTGACGAGCCGCCTGTCGGCAGAGCTGGGCGCTGGCTACAGCCGCTTCTCGCAGGACGGTTCGACCGCCGATGATTTCGATACTTTGGCCCTCGGTGCTGGTCTGAATTTCCAGCTTACCGAAATTGTCAATGTTTTCGGGCGATACACTTACACGGAACGATTCGCAGACGAATCGGTCGACGAGTTCAGAGAGAATGCCGGCGTCGTCGGTGTTACGGCCAGCTTCTAGGATGAAGCGCGATCAAGCCGTGTCGGGGACTGCGCCAAAGGCGGATTTCCCGACACACCCAGATCGCGGTTCACAATAAACGAACGGATCGGATTATCGGTCCACACCAAGGGTGACGAGATGTACGAAGAATTCTACGGCCTTACCGCCAACCCCTTCCGCCTGACCCCGGATTCCAAGTTCTTCTACGGGTCAGAAGGCCACCGGAAGGCGATGTCGTACCTCAAGTACGGCCTCTATCAAGGCGAAGGCTTCATCGTCATCACGGGCGGCGTGGGTACGGGTAAATCGACCCTCGTCGGTCAGCTTTTCTCGGAACTGGACGGTAACGACATCGTCGCCGCCCAGATCGGGACCACGCAGGTCGATGCGGATGACTGCATCCGCCTGATCTGCAACGCTTTTGAAATCGACGTGGATACCCGCGACAAGGCGGACCTGATTTCCGCCTTCGAGGAATTCCTGATCGAGCAGAACCAGATGGGCAAGCGCGTCCTGCTGGTGGTTGACGAAGCGCAGAACATGCCGCTGCGCGCCCTCGAAGAATTGCGGATGCTGTCGAACTTCAATGTCGGTGGGCAACCGTTGTTCCAGAGCTTCCTGCTGGGCCAGCCGCAGTTCTTGCAAACGGTCGCGCATAAAGACCTTGCGCAGCTTCAGCAGCGCATCATCGCCTCCTACAAGCTCGCCTCCATGAGCGCGGAAGAGACGGAAGAATACATCACGCACCGCCTGCAGATGGTCGGCTGGGACAACTTTCCCACCTTCTCGCCCGATGCCTTTGCCAAGGTCTTCGAGCAGACCAAGGGTGTGCCGCGCCTGATCAACACGCTGGCAAACCGGATCATGCTGTTCGCGGCGCTCGAAGAGGCCAACCAGGTCGATGGCGGCATGGTCGATACGGTGATCGAAGACCAGAAGAACGAGACGGTCACGACCGACGAACCGGAACCCGTCGTCAGTGGCGGCGGTGGCGGTGGCGCGAATGTGTCGCCCGACCGGCTGGCCAAGATCGAGCGAGCCGTTACGGTCATCGCGCGTCGTCTGGAAAAGCTGGAAGATCGCGTGACCGAGCATGACGAAGCGGTCCATGAGCTGATCGATCTGGCCATGAAAGCCTATGGCGAAGGCGAGGCAGACGACGAACCCCATCTTCGTCAGGCATGATCTCGGAAACGTGCAGCCCCGAACGACAAGCCGGGGCATCGACGGATAGCGCGTCACCCTGCGAGGCCCCGCATCTGCGTGCGGGGCTGCGTGATTCTATCGCGGGCGCCCTTACCATCGACGTGGAAGAGCATTTTCACGTCCATGCCTTCGCGCGCACGATCGACCGGGCCGATTGGTTCCGTCAGGAAAGCCGGGTCGAAGCCAATACCGACCGCATCCTACAGATATTCGCCGATAACGGCGCACGCGGCACATTCTTTACGCTGGGCTGCGTGGCGGAAAAGCACCCTGCCCTCATCCGCCGGATCGTGAAGGCGGGGCATGAATTGGCCAGCCACGGGACGGCGCATTATGCGGTATTCGATCAGGACCGCGCCGCGTTCTTTGACGATGTGCATCGCGCGCGGTTGACGCTGGAAGATACCGGCGGTGTGCCGGTGAAGGGGTATCGCGCGCCCAGCTTTTCGATAGATGAGCGCAGTCCGTGGGCCTATGAGGCGCTGGCGGAGGCGGGATACACCTATTCGTCCAGCACCCATCCGATCACCCATGACAATTACGGCGATCCCAACGCGCCCCGGCATCCGTTTCGCGAGCCGAGCGCGGGTATCCTCGAAATTCCGATCACCACGCTGTTATGGCGCGGGCGGCGGATACCGGCGGGGGGTGGCGGGTTCTTTCGGATGTTCCCGCTGGCCCTGACCTGCGCGAATATGGCGCGGATGCGCCGCGAAGGCGTGCCGCCGAATTTTTACCTTCATCCATGGGAAGTCGATCCCTCGCAACCGCGCGTTAAAGCGGCTCCGTTAAAGTCGAGGCTACGCCACTATATCGGCCTTTCGCGTTGTGAGTCGAAACTGCGCAGGCTGGCCGGTGGTGCCCCCTCTGGGGAACGATGGACCCGAATGGACGAGGCGTATCATGGATGGCTCGACGATCTTTCCGATTCTCGAAACGCTGACCGTCTGTCGGCTTGAGCCGTCGGACGAGACGGGGTGGCGGGCTTTTATCGAGCTGCGGCCCGATGCGACACCGTTTCATTCGCTGGAATGGCGCGATGCGGTGCGGGCGGGGCTGGGCTATGACACGCCATACCTGATCGCCAAGGCCGGGGGCGAGGTCGTCGGCGTGCTGCCGCTGGTGCATGTGAAGACGCCGCTATTCGGTAATTCGCTGATCTCGACCGGGTTCTCGGTCGGGGGCGGGGTGCTGGCGCGCGATGGCGAGGTGGCGGAGGCGCTGGCGGCGGAAGCGATCAAGCTGGGCAAGGAGCGCAAGGTCGATTGTCTGGAACTGCGCGGCGAGCGGGCGGCGTTCGAGAATTGGGCGACGAAATCTGAGACTTATGCGGGGTTTCGTGCGCCCTTGGCGGCGAGTTCTGAGGATCGGCTCAAGGCGATTCCGCGCAAGAAGCGCGCGGATGTGCGCAAGGGCATCAAGAGCGATTTGACGGTGGATACGGATGCCTCCGTCGCCGTGTTCCATGATCTATACGCGCGGAACCTGCACGCGCTGGGGACGCCGATTTTGCCGCTGAAATGGTATGCGGCGTTGAAATCGGCCTTTGGCGATGCCTGCGAGATATCGACCGTGAACGGGCCGGATGGGCCGGTGGTGGCGCTGATGACGTTTTGGTGGGGCGATACCGTCTATCCCTATTACGTCGGGGCGCTGACCGAGGCGCGCAAGCTGCACGCCTTCGATCATGTGTATTGGGAATTGATGGAACGGGCCGGGGAGCGCGGGGTTGCGGCGTTCGATTTCGGGCGATCCAAATACGGGACCGGATCGTTCGATTACAAGAAATACTGGGGTTTCGAGGCGGAAGCCCTGCACTACCAGTATCACCTGATCGGGGCCGATGCGGTGCCGGACGTGAACCCGAACAATCCGAAATATGCGCGGTTCGTCAGCACATGGCAGAAATTGCCGTTTGGCGTGACGAAGCGAGTCGGACCGTTTCTCGCGCGGCAGTTGGGGTGAGCATTTCGTCCCGAAATCGTCATTCCCGCGAAAGCGGGAACCTTGCCGAGCAACACGAGATTCCCGCTTTCGCGGGAATGACATTCTTTCAAGGTGAGTGATGAGCAAACCCAAACTCCTGTTCCTCGCCCATCGCATTCCGTATCCGCCCAACAAGGGCGAGAAGTTGCGGGCGTATCATCTGATCCGAGGGCTGGCGGCGACCTATGATATCTGGCTGGGCGCGCCGGTGGATGAGGCGGATGACTGGCGCTGGCGCGATGCCTTGGACGATCTATGCGTCGAGACGCATATGGCGGATGGGCGGGGACGGTCGCGGCATCGGTCGGCGGTCGAGGCGGTGATGCGGCGGGAGCCGGTGTCGTTCAGCTATTTCCGGCACGGGTCGTTGATGAACTGGGTGACGAAGGTGACGGGGGAGCATCGGTTCGATGCCGCCCTGCTGTATTCGTCGGGGACGATGCCGTATTTGCAGGCGATGACCCAAGCGCCGGAGCGCCTGATCGTGGATTTCGTGGATGTGGATTCCGAGAAATGGCGCGTGCTCGGTGAGGGTGGCGGCGTTATGGGCGCGGTCTATGCGCGCGAGGCTAAGCTGATGCGGGCGGCGGAGCGGACGCTGGCCGAGCGGGCGGATGCGAGCCTGCTGGTGACGGAGGCGGAGGCCGCGCTGTTCGGGCAGGTGACGGGGGTGACCGACCGCGTCCGTGCGGACCGCATTCATGCCATCGGCAACGGCGTCGATATCGAGACGTGGCGCGAGGCGAGCGCCCTGCCCTCGCCCTATGCGGCGGATGGGCGGCGGCGGCTGATCTTTACCGGCGCGATGGATTACGTGCCGAATGTCGAGGCGGTGTGCTGGTTCGCAAACGAGGTGATGCCGATACTGCGGGTGCAGGGGCGTGCGGTGGAGTTCGTGATCGCGGGGTCGAAACCGGCGAAGGCCGTGACGGCGCTGGGCGCGCAGGACGATATCGTCGTGACCGGACGGGTCGAGGATATGCGGCCCTATCTGGGCCATGCGGATGTGGCGGTCGCGCCCCTGCATCTGGCGCGGGGGGTTCAGAACAAGGTGCTGGAGGCGATGGCCGCCGGGACGCCCGCCGTGGTCACGCAAGGCGCGCTGGACGGGATCGAGCATGACGGTTCCGTGACCGTGGCCGACACTGGCGCGGAGTTTGCGACCGCAATCGCGACCCTGCTCGACGACACCACCCTTGCGGATGCCTCTGGCGCATCGGCACAGGCGGTAATCGCTGAACGCTATAGTTGGGCGGCACGGATCGAGGCGCTGGAGCGGGTCATCGCGGGCGTCGAAACCGATGCCGAACGGAGTGCCGCATGACGACGACCGAATATTCAGAGCTATCCAGCGACACCGCGCGCAGCGTGCCGTTCCTGCGACTGGCCGTGATGGTGGCGGTGCTGTGCGCGGCGCAATTCGATACGCTGGCGAGCATGGCCGATATCTGGTGGCACACCACGACCTATAACCACGGGTTCCTCGTGGTGCCCGCCAGCGTCTATCTGGTCTGGCGACGGCGCGAGGAGGTGGCGCGGTTGACGCTGGTACCCGCGCTGAATGCGGTTTTGATCGTCGGGGCATTCGCCACGGTCGGCTTCGTGGGCGAGATTTCGGGCGTCAACGTGCTGCGGCATGTGGGGTTTGTCGGGGCGTTGATGGCATTGGTGCCGCTGTGCTTGGGTTGGGATTTCACGCGACGGTTTCGGTTCGCTGTGCTGTTTCTCGCCTTTATGGTGCCGTTCGGGGATTTTCTGATCCCTGCGCTACAGGAATTGACGGCGGACGTGTCGGTCTGGATGATCCAGATGACGGGCGTGCCGGTCTATCGCGAAGGGCTGTTCATCGAATTGCCCACCGGCCTGTGGGAAGTGGCGGAAGCCTGCGCCGGTATCCGGTTCCTGATCGCGAATATCTTCGTGGCATTCCTGTTCTCTTATCTCAGCTATGACACGGCCTGGAAATGGATGCTGTTCATGGCGCTGTCGGTGGCGATTCCGGTGTTTGCGAATTGCCTGCGCGCCTATGGTATTATGATGCTGGCCCATGTGACGGATAACGCGCTGGCCGTTGGGGTCGATCACCTCGTCTATGGCTGGGTGTTCTTCTCGCTGGTCATGCTGTTGATGCTGTGGGTCGGCGGATTGTTCGCGGATCGTGTGATCGAAGATCCCGTCGCGCGGCCCGTCGAGGCAACCACGCCACGCGCCCGTAACGGGACGTTCTCGGCGATGCTGGCCGGGTCGTTGGTACTGGCCGGTGGCCCTGCGCTGGCGACGCTGACCGATCCTGTGGCGGAGCCGCTGCCGTCGGATATCGCGGCGCGGGCCGTGCCCGGTGGCTGGACCGCGCTGCCCATCGACGGGGAAGCGATGGATCGCTGGGTGCCGCGCTTCGAGGGGGCGGATTCGGTCGAGATGCTGCGCGTGACCGATGGCGCGCATGTGGTGGATGTGTTCGTGGCGGCGTATTCGCATCAGCGGGACGGGGCCGAGGCGCTGCATTGGTCGAACCGTTTCGATGACGATGTGATCTGGAAGCGCGCGAGCGTGGGCGGCATGACGCTGGAGACGGGGGCGAGCGGCCTGCCCCGCGATGCGCGGCGCGATGAGCTGACCTATTACGTGCAGCACGCGAATGGGACGGATTTTTCGTCGCGGATCGTGGCGTCGTGGGTGCTGTCGGGGGATATGTTCACCGCCAGCGCCAAACAGGCGAAGATCGCGCAGTTGCAGGCGCGGCTGACGGGTGGCACGGCAAAGGCGGCGGTGGTCGCGTTTTCGGTGCAGGGCGAGGACGGCGTTGCGGGCATCGAGGCGTTGCTGGCCGATGCCGGGTCGCTGAACGGGTTGCTGGACTGATGTGCGGGATCGCGGGAATCGTCGATCTGAAGGGCCGCGCTGAGATTGCGCCGCGCCGCCTGAAAGCCATGACCGATGCTATCGAACGGCGGGGGCCGGATGGCGAGGGGGCGTGGTTCGCCCCCGGTGTCGGGCTGGGGCATCGGCGGCTGGCGATCATCGACCCGGAGGGCGGGCAGCAGCCCTATGTCAGTGAGGACGGGCGGGTGGCGCTGGTCTTCAACGGCATGATCTACAATTTCCGCGCCCTGCGTACCGAGTTGGAAGCCGCAGGCGCAGTGTTTGCCACCGATTGCGATACCGAAGTGATCCTGCATGGCTGGCGCTTCTGGGGCGAGGGGGTCGTGGATCGGCTGGACGGGTTCTTTGCCGTGGCGATCTGGGATG
>CALJIU010000162.1 GCA_937974055.1 uncultured Neomegalonema sp.
GTCGAGGTCCATCGGCACCCTGTCGCCCTACGCCGCCACCCCACCCATCTGCGTGGCCGCCCTGTCGACACCCCCCGATTCGCACATCGATAATGACGAACAAGCAGCGCACGATACGAAAAGACCGCTCGACGCGCGCTCACTTACCTCGAATGACACGAGGATCGATTCTGATTCTTGACGTTTGGACGGCGCGCAGCGAGCGCAGAGTTCAATATCGAAAAAGACCCCCGCCAGACCACCAACGCCCGCCTGCGCGACGACAACTAACCCGTCACCCCGCTGCTCGACAGCGGGGTCCATTTCGCCGCCCGCCTTGTGTCCGGAACCGCGCGCAACGGCACCACGCACGCAGCCCCTCCCCCCCAAGGCTTACCGAAAGATGGATACCGCAGTCGGGCTGCGGTATGATGATGCTCATGTCTATCGATCAGCAATACCACGTCTACATGCTCGCCAGCCGCCCCAACGGCACACTCTACATCGGCATCACCCGCGACCTGATCCGCCGCATTCACGAACACCGAACCCATACCGATCCGAAATCCTTCACCGCCCGCCACGCCGTGACCCGCCTCGTTTGGTTCGAGGCCTACGACGATCCCGAAAACGCCATTCGCCGCGAAAAACGCCTCAAAGAATGGCAACGCACGTGGAAAATCGCCCTCATTGAGGAAAAGAAACCTCACTGGGACGACTTGTATCCGGGGATACTGTAGCGGAACATCGTCACCCCGTGGCTCGACCACGACTATTCAGCAATGCGCGGAAGAGCGGGAAGTGTTGCCGCTTCACGACTTCCGCTGCGCAATACAGAGTAGTTTCTTAGAGCATTTTGCTTTTATTCTGAGGCATACCCTGCTGCGTTGAAATAATTCCAGCACTCGTCTGGCGTGAAGAGGTCGCAGATTTCGCCGATGGCGTTGATAAGTTGGTCGAAAGTTCTGGCTCCGATGCGTCGCAGATGGGCCTTGAGCTTTGAGAAGGCCATCTCGATGGGGTTCAGGTCAGGACTGTAGGGTGGCAGGAACAGAAACCAGCATCCCTTGTCTTTCAAAGCCTGCGCAGCCTTTGGATTTTTGTGGACGGCGAGGTTGTCGCAGATGACGACGGTGCGCGGTTCCAGCGCTGGCGCGAGCTGGGTCTGGACGTAGGTCGCAAACGCCTCGCCATTCATGGCGCGGTTCAAGACCCAGGGCGCGATCATCCCGTTCACCGTCAGTCCAGCGATAAAAGTTTGTGTTCCCCACGCACCAAACGGTGCGGCTCCGGGCAATCGTTCACCCTTGGGTGCCCGCCCCCGCAGGCGCGTGAGGTTGGTTTTCACGGAGGTCTCGTCGATGAAGACCAGCCGCTCAGGTGCTTCGCGCATCGTCGGAATGCGGTGCTTTATCCATTCATCGCGGGCGCGACGGACGCGGGCCTTGCGTCGTTCATCCGCGACCAGTGTCTTTTTTTGTACGTGAAGCCAAGGCGCTTGAGCATTTTGAAAATGGCCGGAATGCCGACCGTGACGCTTTCGGCGTCAATCAAGGCCCCGCGCAGTTCCGCCAGCGTGATGTCCGGGTCTTGCTGAACCAGTTCGACCAGAAAATCCTTGTGGGGGCTAAGTTTCCCGACACCTGCGGGACGACCGCATTTCTCGGGTTCAAGGCTCGCACCCTCTCGAATCTTCGCCGCAAGGCGCACACCTGAAGCAGGTGAAATCAGCAAACGACGCGCCGCAGACCGAGCGCTAGACCCTGAGGCGACCAGCTCGGAAAAACGGCGGCGAAGGTCAGGCGACAGCGGTGATGACATGGTGTGATCCTCCCATCACGGGTGAATCACAAATCCATCGAAAGGGGAATCCTACTCCGCGATTCAGCGTTCAGGAAAAACGCTCTAGCCCACCGGCGGATCGATATGCCGCGCCGCCGAGCGCGCCACCGCCCGCCGCGCATCCCCCACGATATCCCCCCGGCTGTCGAAGGCCGAGCGTAGGGTGTCGAATTCTATCCGGTTCAGCCGCGCCGCCATTTCGCGCACGCAATCTGCGGGCAACGGCACATTGTTCGGGTAGGACCACATGAACGCCACATGCGCCCGATCCGCCGTCACCAGTACCGTATCCCCGGCGAACAACTCGCGCCGTTCGGCCCAATGCAGCACGCTCGACCCCGCGAAATGCCCGCCGATCCGGTGCAGTTCGATCCCCGGCAGAACCGCGCGCGTCTCGCCCTCCCACCGCTCGATATGGGCATTATCCTCTGCGATCCACGCCTGATCGTCGGCATGGACCAGCACCGGACAATCGAACACCCGCCCCCACCGCGCCATGCCTGCGTAGAAATGCGGGTGCGAAACCGCAACCGCCGCCAGCCCGCCCAGTGCCTCGACCAGCGCAATCGTCGCGTCGTCCAGCAGCGAAACGCAGTCCCACAGGACATTCCCGGCGGGCGTGCGGATCAGGAAGGCCCGCTGCCCGATTGCCACCTGCGGTACGGTGCAGATGCTCATCAGGTCGGGCGCGACCTGTCGGATCACGTTGCCATGCTCCGCCAGCATCGCATCGGGCGTCATCCACGCATGGCTGCTAACGGGCACGAATTGCCGGGGATCGTCGCAGATGGGGCAGGTTTCCGGCGGTTCCTGCGTCCGCCCCCGCTGTACGCCGCAGCTCTTGCAGATATATCGCGGCATCGTATGCTCCCCCTCGCGTGTCGATCCCGATAGGGTAGCGCATACCGGAATAAGGAAAACCACCATGCGCATCGTCATTACCGAATTCATGGACGAGGCCGCGCTCGGCGGTTTTCCTGCCCATGCCGATATCACCTACGACCCCACGCTGGTCGATGATCGTCCCCGGCTGCTGCCCCTGTTGGCCGATGCCGATGCCCTGATCGTCCGCAACCGCACCCAAGTCGATGCGGCTCTGTTAGGCGCCGCCCCGGCCCTGCGCGTGGTCGGGCGCTTGGGCGTTGGCCTCGATAATATCGACATGCCCGCCTGCGCGGCGCGCAATGTTATCGTCCATCCGGCAACCGGGGCCAATACGCTGGCTGTCGCCGAATACGTCATCGCCAGCGCGATGGTCCTGCGCCGGGGGGCGTATCGGGCGAATGCGGCGATGCTGGCCGGTGACTGGCCGCGCAGCGCCTTGATGGGCCATGAACTTGCCGGGGCCACGATGGGCCTCGTCGGATATGGGGCTATCGCCCGTGCGGTCGCCAGCCGCGCCCGTGATCTTGGCATGGCGGTCGCCGCCTTCGACCCTCACCTGCCTGCCGATGACCCGGCATGGCTTGGCACCGACCGCCTCGATTTCCCCGTTTTGCTGGCCAAGGCCGATATCCTCAGCCTTCACGTTCCTCTGACCGATGCGACCCGCCATCTGATCGACGGCACCGCGCTTGCCGCCATGAAGGCCGGCGCGATCCTCATCAACACCGCCCGTGGTGGAGTGGTGGATGAGACTGCCCTCGCGGCTGCCCTGCGCAGCGGTCATTTGCGCGGAGCGGCGCTCGACGTCTTCGAGACGGAACCCTTGACGGCGCAGGCCGCCGCGATCTTCACCGACCTGCCCAGCCTGCTGCTCACCCCCCATATCGCCGGGGTCACGCAGGAGGCCAATATCCGCGTCAGCGCGCTGACGGTCGCCCGCGTGCGCGAAACGCTGGAAGCGTAGAGTATTTCACAGCAGATTGTTTGTGACATGCCGAATGCCCTGTAGGCACGAGTCCGATGGCGGCGATCTCTTCCGCCTTGAAGCCTATCGCGGTGTTTGCTTCGCCAGCATCAGCCGCTCGATCACCGCTTGCTCATCGTCAGAACAGCCGCGTCAGCAAATGCGCTTTCTCGGTCAGCGGATCATCCGTGCGTGTCGATAGCACCAGATCACGCACCCCTTCGATCCCCGGCATGTCGAACACCACAGTTTCGTCATCCGCATACCGCTCGATATCGGGTCGTGCCAGCAGCGTGACTCCCAATCCCTGCCGCACGGCTTCCATGATCGTCTCGACGCTATCCAGCACAATGCGCGGTCCGGTTTCCGGCACCAGCCCGGCAATCCGCTTGCCCACCCCCGTACTGGGCCGAAACTGCAAGAACGGATGCGCCCGCAGCGTTTCCTCTGGATCGTCCCGTATCAAGGGTTGCTGGGCGGCAAAGACCAATGGTTCCCGCCGGACCGAATGATGCGTCAGCCCCGCCACCGCGCCCCCCGCCGTCACCACCGCCGCATCCAACCCCCCGGCCAGAACCCGCGCCTCTAGCGTTTCGGATAGCCCCGTCTCGAACGCGAACTGCGCCCCCGGCAGCGCCTCCCCCGCCCGTGCCAGAAACCCCGGCAACAGCCGCACGCTCGCCGTCACGACGAAGCCCAGCCGATACATTCCCGCCAATCGGTCGGCGGGTGTGCACAGGTCCAGCAGCGCCTCCTCTTCGGTCAGCACCCGCTCCGCCTGCGCGGCCACCGCCCGCCCGGCGGGGGTCAGGCGCGGGGGACGAAAGGCCCGGTCGAACAGCGCCACGCCCAACTCTCCCTCCAGCGCCTTCATCTGCATCGACACGGCGGATAGCGTCATATTCAACTGCTCCGCACTGTCGGCAAACGAGCCGACGCTGGCGATACGGGTCAGGGTGCGCAGGGCGCGGGTCTGCATAATTTCATCTTTCCTGCATTTGGTCTTCGATCTTATTCGATTGTTATGAAGAAACGAAACCTCCACCTTGTTGTCAAATGGAGGTTTGCATGACCGATTCCGCCCAAGACCGCGCCCGCGCTCTCGCCCCGATCTTCGCCGCGATGGCCCCCGAATGGGACCGCACGCGCCGCTATCCATGGCCAAACGTGGACGATATGGCGGCGGTGGGCCTCATGGGCATGACCATCCCCCGCGAGTACGGCGGGCAGGGCGCATCATGGATCGACGTCGTTTTGGCGGTGGAGGAAGTCGCCCGCGAATGCGCGCTTTCGGCCCGCATCCTCGTCGAATCCAACATGGGCGCGATCAGCGCAGTCATGGCCTATGGTACCGACGAGCAAAAAGCCTTCTGCGCCGACATCGTCCTCGCCGGGGATAAACCCGCCATCTGCATCACCGAGCCGGAAGCGGGCAGCGATGCCACCGCGATGCAGACCACCGCCCGCCGCACCGATAGCGGCTATATCCTCAACGGCACCAAGCACTGGATCACCGGCGGCGGTGTCTCGAAACTCTACCTCGTCTTCGCCCGTGTGATCGGCAAGGGGGGGCGCGACGAGGGCATCGGCGGCTTCATCCTGCACCGCGATCCGGCGGCGGGCATCGACCCGGCGGGGTTCGGGGTAATCCGCCGTGAGCGCACGATGGGCCTGTGCGGAATGCCCGAAGCCGAACTGCGCTTCACCGATGTCGAAATCCCCGCCGCCCGCGCCCTCATCCCCCCGCGCGGCTTTGCCGACCTGATGACCGCCTATAATTCCCAGCGCGTCGGCGCGGGCACCATTGCGCTGGGCATCGCCGCCGGGGCGCTGGACCGTGCCACTCAATACCTCAAGCAGCGCGAGCAATTCGGTCGCCCCCTCGCCGAGTTCCAAGGCTTGCAATGGATGCTCGCCGATATGGACACGCAGGTCCACGCCGCCCGCCTCATGCTGCACGAGGCTGCGCGCTCCGATGAGAATGGCTTCCCCGACCGCAATCTCGCCGCCCGTGCCAAGCTTTTTGCCTCCGAAATGGCGGTGAAAGTGGTGAACGATGCGCTTCAGATGTTCGGCGCACGTGGCTATTCCGATGCCGAACCGCTGGAGCGTATGGCCCGCGATGTGCGCATGTTCACCATTGGCGGCGGCACGGCGCAGGTGTTGCGCACGCAGGTCGCCGGTCACCGCCTCGCCATCCGCATTCCCCAAACCCGCGAGGGCTATACCCCTCCGGCGCAGGTGATCGCGGCGGAATGACTTGACGAATCCGCCCCGGCGATGCTCCTTGAACCGATGGAAAACGCAGCGACCCCCCTCGATATCGTCTCCGACCCGATTTGCCCGTGGTGCTATATCGGCAAGTCCAAATTCGATGCCGCCCGCGCCGAATTCCCCGACATCCCCCTCGATGTCACGTGGCGCATCTTTCAGCTCAACCCCGACATGCCCGCCGAAGGCATTGACCGCACCGCCTATCTCGAAGGCAAGTTCGGCGGTCCCGACGGCGCGCGGCAGGTCTATGGCCGGATCGAGGCGGCGGTGGTCGAGGCGGGCTTGCCCGTCGATTTCACCAAGGTCAAACGCACCCCCAATACACTGGATGCCCACCGCCTGATCCGTTGGGCGCGCAGCACGGGGGCGCAGGATGCGGTGGTCGACGCCATCTTCGCCGCGTATTTCGTGAACGGCGTCGATATCGGCGACCGCGAGGCGCTGATCGAGATCGGCGTTGCCAAGGGCATGGAGGAAGACCTCCTCCGCCGCCTCTACGCCGAGGATGCCGATGGCGCGCAATTGCGCAACGAAGACGCCCTGTCGCGCCAGATGGGCGTGACCGGCGTGCCGTGCTTCATCCTGAACGAAACCTACGCCCTCGTCGGCGCGCAGGAGACGGCGACGTGGCGCAACGTCTTCGCCAAACTCTCCGAGGGCGAGGCGTTGGGCGGCTAAAGTCAATCGCGATCAGGTTGATCCCAAAAGCGTCACGAAACACGCAGCTCTTGGCGGGTTTCGTGACCCAACTTGATCGCGAATGACTCAAAAAACAGCGACCGAATTCTGTCCACGCAGATCGACGGCCCCGACAACCCGCGCCCACCCTCCAAACCCCCCGGTTTTCGGCGGGTTTGAGCCAATTGTTTCACGTGAAACAAGCGACTATTCGGTGCTGTTAATCAACCCAAAGATGAAAATCGAGCAAAATCAAACACTTGAAAAATCGCCCCGTTCCCGCATTTTCGATCTCCCTCGCCACCGGATCACGCTGCGCCGTCACCCTCTCCGGCCTATTCGACGGCTTCTCCCCCAAATCAACCACCGGGCGAGCCGCCACACGCCGCCAGCGCCACCCCCGTCAAAACACAATGCCACCCCTCCATCGCCCGGATCAACGCCACCCCCAGATCGGCCCCACCCCACGCGAACAGCATCCAGATCGACCACACGAGCACCGCGCTCAGGGCCATGCAAATTCCTGCCATCCCGGCAACGCCCAGCCGCCCCAGCGTGGCATCGGATTCATCGCCGCCGCGTAGGTGATGCGCGACCAGCTTGTTTGCGCACCAGTGCCGGAACCATTCTGGCCATGCGAAAACGGTGCTGAACACCCAGAGTGACAGGTGGGCGAATGTCGGCAGCAGGGTCGTCAGGAACGCCACGAACAGCCAGCCATGATCATCCGGCGCGGCGAAGACGCGGGGCAGGTCGATCAGCCTTTCCCCCGACAGCCAATTCGCCCCTGTCGCGAGGGCCACGGCGGTGAAACACAGCGCGAGGAAGCAGCCGATACCGACGGCAAAATCCCACAGCGCCCATCCCGCCCGTCCCATCACGGTTTCCGCGGCCAGCCCCCGCCGCAGCAGGAACCGGGTCGCGACCGCCGATAGGAAATCGAACTGCGCGTTCACGAGGGGCAAGAGACCGTAGAACAGGATGAGTGTGCGAGCGCCGTCATTGTCGAACGAGCCGTAGAGCAGCGTTGCCATATAGGTCGCTAACAGGACGGCTATGAGCAGGACATAGGCAAGAATGGGCCGTTTTTTGGGGAGCCATTCGAAACCGTTGATAACGACCAACGCACCGGCAACGGCAACGGCAACGGCAAAGGCAACGGCAAAGGCAAAGGCAACGGCAAAGGCAACGGCAACGGCAAAGGCAAAGGCAAAGGCAACGGCAAAGGCACCGGCAAAGGCACCGGCAACGGCAAAGGCAACGGCAAAGGCACCGGCAAAGCCAACGGCAAAGGCACCGGCAACGGCACCGGCAACGGCAACGGCAAAGGCACCGGCAACGGCAACGGCAAAGGCAACATAGGCATATTCGGCGAAATCGCGGGCCCACCTTGACCCGGCTCCAAAACTTTCGAAGACACTTTGGAGCCGGGTCAAGGCCCATTCTCTGCGAGAGATGTAAATGATCAAGAGAAATATTGCGATAAGCGACAGGCCCCGCTCCATCGGCGATGCGTCGCCATCCAGAACGTCCAGCGAGCCGATGGTTCCGGCAACCGGCGGCTCCGCCATGCCCCACTGCATGATCACGAATAACAGCGGATAGACCAGCGCCAGCAGCAAGCATCTGTCATAAAGCCGCCACCCCCACGCCCGGCTCAACGCCGTTGGCGGATCATCCCGCTCCACCGCCTCCGGGTTCAACCGCCGGTCCACCCCGTCCAGAAACCCCGTCAACACCTGCTTGTACAAGCTCTCCGGCGGCACCGGCCCTCTCGTCCGTCCGCGCGGCTCCACCAGCCGACAGAACAGCCGCCGCCAGTTTTTCCCTTTACCGATCAGGTCGGCGAAGGCCAGCGGGGTCAACACGATCAAGATCAAAGCCGTGGCTTCCCACGAAATCTGACTGGCCGTGACCACTGCCACGATGATGGCGAGAACGCCAAAGAATGGTCCCAACTCTACGCTCCTCAACCGCCGTATACCCCCACCATGCCAACCCTCACCCCGGTTGTCACCCGCCACGATGCGCGCCGTCAGGGCGATCGGGTGAATTGACATATGCCTCTTCTCCCTCTCCCCGTTCGCGGGGGGAGGGCCGGGGAGGGGGGGCTCTCAACCCGAACGGCTGTTTCCAGCGGAGAGGCCCCCCTCCCAACCCTCTACTGCGTAGCGCCCCACCCGCAAGCGGGGAGAGGGCTTCACGGCGCGCTACAACCGTAAATATTCATTCACCCACCACGATGCGCGCCGTGCCCGCACCCCAAAATTTCCCCCCTATCCCTTTCCCCCCCACCCCCTTACATTAACGGCGCAACTCAACCGGAAAGCCTGCCCATGTCCCTGCGCGTCGTCACCACCACCGAAGATCTGCGCGCCCTGTGCGACGACTACGCGGACAGCCCTTACGTCACCGTCGATACCGAATTCATGCGCGAGCGCACCTATTGGCCCATCCTCTGCCTCGTGCAGCTTGGCCGCCC
>CALJIU010000163.1 GCA_937974055.1 uncultured Neomegalonema sp.
CGCGCCACCGCGCGCGATATCGGTCAGGAGGGGCTGATGCTCAAGCGGCTCGACGCGCCCTATGTGGGGGGGCGTCCGACGGGACCGTGGTGGAAGTGGAAGCGCGATCCGCTGACCGCCGATTGCGTGATGATGTATGCCCAGCGCGGGCATGGGAAGCGGTCGAGTTTCTACTCGGATTATACCTTCGGCGCGTGGCGGGGGGGCGAGTTGACCCCCGTGGGCAAGGCGTATTCCGGCTTTACCGACGAGGAGTTGAAGCGGCTGGACAAGTGGGTGCGGGACAATACCACCGACCGCTATGGCCCGGTACGGGCGGTGAAGTTCGCGCTGGTGCTGGAGGTGAATTTCGATGCGGTGCAGCGGTCGGCACGGCATAAATCCGGCATCGCCATGCGCTTTCCCCGGATCAAGCGCATCCGCTGGGACAAGCCCGCCCATGAGGCGGACCGGATCGAAACGCTGGAGGCTATGATTCCGGTGGGGTGAGGTCAGGTCGCCGGTTTGCGGGCGATGCCCATGTAGATCACCGCTTTCAGGGGCAGGCGAGCGAAGGTGAGGTCGAGTTTGCGGTTCAGGCCCGCCGGACCAAGGCCGGTCGTCTCGCCCGGTTCAAGCCCTGCCGTGGCCAGCATATCGCGCAGCTCGGCGGGCTTGATGAACATCGCGGGGTCGTGGGTACCCTTGGGCAGCACACGCAGCACGTCCTCGGCCATTGTGATGGCGGCGAGTCGGGCGATGGGGTTGCGGTTGATGGTGTCGAAGCAAAAGACGCCGCCGGGTTTGAGGACACGGGCGATTTCGGACAGGGTTTGCGGCACGCTGGTCACATGCTCCAGCACATCGACGCAGACCACCGTGTCGAAGCTGGCGTCGTCATAGGGCAGCGCCTCGCCCACGCCGGTATCATAGCGGATGCTGCGTCCGGTCTGTTCGGCATGGCGGCTGGCGGCGGCGATGGCCTCGCCCGCCGGGTCGATGCCGGTGACCTGTGCACCGCGTTCGTCGATGGCCTCGGCCATGAAGCCCCCGGCGCAGCCGACATCCAGCACGGTCTGCCCCGGCCAATCGACGAAGCGGTCGAACCATTTCAGCCGCGCTGGCACCATGTTGTGCAAGGTGCGGACCCAGCGGGGGCGTTCTTCGGCCCACCAGACATCGGCGACCTTGTCGTAGATGGTCAGATCATTGCGCATCAGTTCGGTTCCTTGGTATTCCGCAGGGGCAGCATATAGGGCACTCGTGCCCGATATCCCGCCCATTCCGGGCCGTAGCGTTTGGCAAAACGTCGCTCCTTCAGGCGCGGGGCGGCAATGCAATAGGCAGTGTAGGCGATGGCGACCGCAAGCTGATCCGGGGTCCAGACCGGCACGGTCCACAGGGTCAGGGCAAAGGCGACGTAGATTGGCTGGCGGATCAGGCGGAAGGTGCCACGGGTGGGCATACCCGGAAAGACAGGCTTGCGACCGCCCAGCAGGGACATCCAGCCCAGCGCGCCCGATTGCAGTTCCAAGCCGCCGTCGAAAAGGGTCTTGCCTAGCAAAAGCCATGACCCGGCATAGGCGATGCAAATGGCCACGAGGGCCGCGCCCTCCGCCCGCCACCAGATCACGCCGCTGGGCGTCCAGAGGGTAAAGAGCGCCAAAAGCTGGATCGAGGCGATGAGGGCATAGGTGGTGGTGGCAAGGGTGCCGCCATGCGGTCCCGGTATCAGCTTTGTCAGCAGCTTGCCGCCCTGGCGCGTGAGGAAGAAAGAATGGGCCAGAGGAAATTGCAACAGGAGGATGGCGTTCGCCAATATCGCCCACGGCCAAGGCACCGCGCCGAATGTCTGGGTCATGCCGAAGGCCATTTGCACGACCATCGCCCCGACACCCAGCGCGAATAACCCGTGCGTCACACCGCCCATGCCAAGGGCCAGCGCCTTGCGACGTCCGCCGGGGGGTGGATTGAGCGCGGCTTTACCAAGCGCGATCAGTCTGGTGATGCGGGGGTCGGTCAGGGTCATGCAGGGGCGATCTTTCGGGGGTGACAGGCACCCCACGAGATGACCCGCCGACCCGGCGAGTCAACGCTCCGACAATTTGTGTGTCAGGCCCGCTTGCCGCGCGCTGCACGCGGGTTTAACAATTTGAAAAGTTCGCTCATCTCGATGGGCTTTGTGAGAAAGGCATTCATACCCGCTTCGATACAATCGCGTTGGGTCGCGCCGTCATCGTCGGCGGTAAGAGCGATAATGGTGACATCGCGCATGGGTGCGGCACCGGCGCGAATCTGTCGGGTCGCTTCGAGACCGCCCATTTCGGGCATGTTCACATCCATAAGGATCACGTCGAAATTCTCGATCCGACTAAGCGCCACCGCTTTGACGCCGTCAGACGCCACCGTCACCTCGTGACCGTCACGTTCGAGCATGGCGACGATGAGCCGCGCATTGATCGCGTTGTCCTCGGCGACGAGAATTTTGGACGGTGAGTTCGACATAGTTCAGACAGCCTCGTGGCTTGATAGAGTAGGCAAGTGATATCGGACGATCTTTAACAAATAACGTACGACGGCATGATGTTCAGCATAGCGATGTTCTTCATACTGAACAAGGGCAACCTGACTGTAACACAACAAACTATTTGTCTGTGTACGTCTAATATTCCTAACGTTGCAGAGCGCGAAAGAGTTTCATCTAGGAGAATAATTTATCTTATCGCAAAATTGGCGCGCGTCGGTAGGACACGGCCTCGGCGATGTGCACGTCACCGATCCTGTCGGCCCCCTCGATATCGGCGATGGTCCGGGCGAGGCGCAGGACGCGGTGATAGCCCCGCGCGCTAAGTCGCAGGGCTTCGCTGGATTTCATCAGCAGGGCGCGGGCGGTGTCGGCCATTGGCGTCACTTGGGTCAGCACATCGCCATCCGCATGGGCGTTGAGGCGCACGCCGGGGGCATTGAGGGCCGCATACCGCTCGGCCTGCCGCGCCCGGACAGCGGCGATTCGTGCACCGACTTCCGCCGAGCCTTCGGATGGTGGAGGCAGCGAGAGGTCGGCGGCGGAGACGGCGGGCAATTCGATCTGCACGTCGATTCGGTCGAGCATCGGGCCGGAAATGCGGGCCTGATAATCCAGCCCGCAATTCGGCGCGCGCGAGCAGGCCATCGCCGGGTCGCCCAAATGCCCGCATTTGCAGGGATTCATGGCGGCGACAAGCTGGACCCGGCTGGGGTAGCGGGCATGGGCATTGGCACGGGCCACGACCGTCTCGCCGGATTCGATGGGCTGGCGCAGGGCTTCGAGCACTTGCCGCGTGAATTCGGGCAGTTCGTCGAGGAAGAGGACGCCGTTATGGGCCAGACTGACCTCGCCGGGAGCCGCGTTCTTACCGCCGCCCACCATCGCAGGCATCGAGGCCGAATGATGCGGGGCGCGGTAGGGGCGGGTCATGGAGACGCGGCCATCCTCCAGCAATCCGGCGAGGGAATGGATCAGGCTGGTCTCCAAGGCTTCCTCAGCCGTGAGAGGGGGCAGGATGCCGGGCAGGCGGGCAGCGAGCATGGACTTGCCCGCGCCGGGGGGGCCGATCATCAGCATGTTGTGGCCCCCGGCGGCGGCGACTTCCAGCGCGCGGCGGGCCGTTTCTTGCCCTTTCACGTCGCGCAGGTCGGGCAGGTTGTCGCCGGTTCCCGCCGCCCCCGGCTCTGGCGGGGTGAGTTGTTCGCGCCCGTTCAGATGGTTGACGAGGGCGAGCAGGGTGGCCGGGGCCAGCACCTCGACCGCGCCGACCCACGATGCCTCCGCCCCGCAGGCGGCAGGGCAGATCAGGCTGCGGTCGCTCTCGGCGGCCATGAGGGCGGCGGGCATCGCCCCAAGCACGGGGTTGAGGGTGCCGTCGAGGGACAGCTCGCCCAAAGAAACATGGTTCGCCGGTTCGTCCGAGGGGATCACCTCCATCGCGCCCAGCAGGGCCAAGGCGATGGGCAGGTCGTAATGCGACCCGGCTTTGGGCAGGTCGGCAGGGGCGAGGTTGACCGTGATGCGCTTGGCGGGCAGGGCCAGCCCGATGGAATTGAGCGCCGCCCTCACCCGCTCTTTTGCCTCCGACACCGCCTTGTCCGGAAGGCCGACGAGGTTGAAGGCGGGCAGGCCGGAGGAAAGCTGGCACTGCACATCGATTTCACGCGCTTCGATCCCGATGAAGGCGGCGGTGTAGGCGTGAGTCGTCAGCACAGGCAGGTTCTCGAAGATTGTTCCATCCTGAGACTAGACACCACATCCCGCGCAAAGATTGAAGCTACAATCGGTCCCGCAACCCGTACCAGAGCATGGCGAGGGTCAGGAGGGGGGTGCGAAAGGCCGTGCCGCCCGGAAAGCGCAGGCGGGGTTCCATCGTGTATAAGTTGCCGATCCGTTCGGGAACCGGATAAAGTTGATGGATAAGCATAGAATCGATTCGGTAACTTGTGCCAAGTCGTCGCCAGTGTCAGGAGAAACGTAGAAACTTTTACGCTGGTGACGGCGCAGTCGCACAAAGGAAACAAAAAATTCTGAAAACTTGCTACTCAAAATGAACTTGTTTCTTAGTACAAAAAGCCAAGTGATACCTCTTTTTGTTCTTCTTATATTCCAATATAAAAGGAACAAAAGACGAAATTATATTACACGAAAAGTGGTAGAGTTAAGAACTCAACTATTTAGGCATTGACGATCTCTTGGACGAACCGTATTGCAGATATGACGCCTGTCGTCACCTTCACAGTGTCCCTGAGCCTTTAGCGGGGGGCGCATGGGGCGCTTCGAGAGTGCAAGGCTTTCACCTTGTAACATGGAGGTCCACTGATGGTGGTCTGCGCATGGCCGAAAGCGGTTGCTGTACGCGAGTACGTCCGCTTCCGGCATGGCAAATGGGAACATGTTCGTTCTCATTGTCGGTCGCACCCTACGAGTTGTTAACGGCAGCTCGTAGATAAGAAGACGGCAGGCGTCAACTTACTCAAGACTCGCATAAAATCCGGACATATGTCCAGAAAAAACAGCCGCGAAAAATTCAAATAAATCAAAGGACTATTAAACTTTATTAGGGCCTATAATCGGTCCCGCAACCCATACCAGAGCATGGCGAGGGTCAGGAGGGGGGTGCGCAAGGCCGTACCGCCCGGAAAGCGCAGGCGGGGGATGGTGGCGAGGATGTCGAAGCGTTCCGCCTGTCCGGCGATGGCCTCCGATGCCAGCTTGCCCGCCAGCGTGGCCATGCCGACGCCGTGGCCGCTATAGCCCGATACCGAGAGGATGCCGGGGGCGGGCCGGACGAAGTGGGGCATCCGGTCCATCGTGATGGCCAGCGTGCCGCCCCATGCGTGGTCGATGCGGGTATCGGCGAGTTGGGGGAAGACTTCGAGCATCGGTTTGCGGACCTTTGCGGCGATGTCCTTCGGGAAGCGATAGCCGTAATTCTCGCCACCGCCAAACAGCAGGCGACCGTCGCGGGAGAGGCGGAAATAGTTGATGACAAACCGCGAATCGCCCACCGCCACGTCATCGCGGATCAGGGCGGCGGGGTCGGGCAGCGGCTGGGTCGCGACGATGAAATTGTTGATGGGCATGACCTTGGCGGCCACCGATCCCTCCAACCCGCAGAGATAACCGTTGCAGGCGAGCAGGATATGGGGGGCAGTGACAGCGCCCGAAACCGTCTCGACCCGGCCTGTCGTGACGCGGGTGACGCGGGTGTGCTCGTGGAAGCGCACGCCTGCTTTCGATGCGGCGGCGGCAAGGCCCAGCGCGTAGTTGAGGGGGTGGAGATGGGCAGCATCGGTGTCGAGGATGCCGGAGTGATAGCCCTCGCTGCCGATCATGGCGCGGATTTCGTCCTGCCCCACGAAGCGGACATGGGGATAGGCGTAGCGGTCGTTGAGAAGGGCCACTTCCTCGCGGGCCTCTGCCTCGAAACGGGGGCGATGCATGGCCTCGACGATGCCGGGGCGCAGATCGCAGGCGATGCCGTGACGGGCGATGAGGGATTTGGCGAGGGATTTGGATTCTTCGGCCAAGTCCCAGAGGGCGCGGGCCTTGTCCTGCCCCAACGATGCCTCCAGATCGCCCTGCCCGAGCCGCTGACCGGAACCGAGTTGCCCGCCATTGCGCCCCGAGGCTCCCCAACCGACGCGATGGGCCTCCAGCACGACGACATCATAGCCCCGCTCGCGCAGGTGCAGGGCTGCCGACAGGCCGGAATACCCCGCTCCGACGATACACACGTCTGCCCGCACCTCGCCTCGCAGGGGCGGGTGATCCGGAGTCGCAGTCGCAGTCGCCGCATACCAAGAGGGCGCGTGCTGGCCGGGGCGGTCATTGGCGGTTAGGACGTCGAGGGTCATGGCTGTTGGATCAGTCCACGCGATCTTCGGCTTCAGGAGGCTGGCCACCCTTCCTTCCGAGTATTGCGCGGGCAACGTCGATATCGGCCCGGTTCGCCCGCTCCTGAATATACGATTCCGCTTTCATTGCCGACAGCTTCTCGGCGATGGCCATGACTGCGAACTGGTTTATGCTGGTACCATCGGCCTGACTGGCCTCCTCGACCGCCTTCTTCAGCGAGAGCGGGAGGCGCAGGGGATAGGTTCCTACTTTCGTCTTCATCGTCTCATCCTTTCCAATGCTTCCTTCGGTGACAGGACGGCAATACCGAAACCCTCGGGTACGCTTCCGAAGTCCCGCTTGTTGAACGTAACGATAGCCTCTGCATTTCCTGCAACGGCCGTTTCGAGAACCATCTCGTCGGCAGGATCGCGAAGGTGCGGGCGCCAAAGGAAATGAATCTCGACTTCCTGACCGATCAGGCAGAGCGTGTCGATCAACACCCCGACCTCCTCGGACGTCAGACCGGAAATGATGCGTTGTTCGGGCGCAGTGGAGACCGCCTCATATTCCAGCACGAGCGGAACGGACAGAAGTGGCGTCACGGATCCATCGAGAACCATATGTAGCAAAGCCGACGACGCGCCGCTCGGGCTTCGCAGGGCAGCAACGACGACATTCGTGTCTATAACGCAGCGCATCAGAACATGATATCATATCACCGGCGATACTGTCGATGCCACGTGTCTGTCAGAAATTCGGTATGTAGGCTCACTTCATCGCATCAGACGTTCAGTAACAGATGCTCGCGTTCCCATGGGCTGATGACCTGAAGGAATTCCTCGACCTCCTGCCGCTTGATGGCCAGATAGACGTTGCAGAATTCCTCACCCAGCACATCGACTACCGCCGGGTTGTTCTTCAGGAGATCGAGCGCCTCGTGCAAGCTGCGCGGCAGGGCGCGGGGGAGTTCGTAGGCGTCGCCCGCCACTTCCGGGCGCGGGGTGGCACGCG
>CALJIU010000164.1 GCA_937974055.1 uncultured Neomegalonema sp.
GATCTGGTTCGGGTGAAATCGCTGCTGACGACGCCGATGGTCGTCGATCTGCGCAATGTCTACGACGCCGCGACAATGGAAGCGCATGGCTTCGGCTATCGCTGTGTCGGGCGGGCGGGAGTCGATTTGCCGACGGTGGAAGAACGAAAATCAGCGTAGGCGGAGTACGTTGATACTGTTACGCATTGAAAATAAGCGGCAAAACGCCGCCGATTGACGTTAAAGTAAATCTTTTCCCTCCCGGTAGTTTGCCCTATTGTTAAGGCAACGGGAGGATACGTCATGGATTTCGCGCTGAACGACGAGCAACTGGCCATTCAGGAAATGGCAGCGGGGTTTGCCGCTGATCGGCTTGCACCAAAAGCCATCGAATGGGACGAGACGGGGCATTTTCCCAATGATGTCGTCCGCTCGACGGGCGAGTTGGGGCTGGCCGGTATCTATGTTCGTGAGGATGTGGGCGGATCGGGATTGGGGCGGCTGGATGCCGTGCTGATCTTCGAGGCACTGGCGCATGGCTGCCCCTCCATCGGGTCGTTCATCTCGATCCACAATATGGTCGCGTGGATGATCGACCGCTTTGGAACCGAGGAACAGCGCCAGCATTGGGTGCCGAAGATGTGCGCGATGGAGGTGATGGGCAGTTATTGTCTGACCGAACCCGGCTCCGGCTCGGACGCCGCTGCGCTGCGCACCAAGGCGGCGATGGATGGCAATGAGTGGAAGCTGAACGGGACGAAAGCTTTCATTTCCGGTGGCGGCCACTCGGACCTGTATCTCGCGATGGTGCGTACGGGCGGTGAGGGACCGAACGGCGTTTCCGCCATGCTGATCAAAGACGGGACCGAGGGCCTGAGCTTTGGCGGCGAGGAACGCAAGATGGGGTGGCGGGCGCAACCCACGGCGCAGGTGCAGTTCGATGACTGCAAGGTACCCGCAAACCATCTGCTGGGCGAGGAAGGCAAGGGGTTCCGCTATGCGATGGCAGGTTTGGATGGCGGGCGGCTGAACATCGCGGCCAGTGCGCTGGGCGCGGCGCAAGCGGCGCTGAATACCTCGATTGCCTATACCAAGGAGCGCAAGGCGTTTGGGCAATCGATTGCGGATTTCCAATCGGTGCAGTTCAAGCTGGCCGACATGGAAACGAGCCTGACGGCGGCTCGCGCGCTGCTGTATCAAGCGGCGTGGAAGCTGGACCAAGGCGCGCCGGATGCGTCGAAGCATTGCGCGATGGCGAAGCGGTTCGTGACGGATGCGTCGTTCGAGGTGGCCAATGAAGCGCTGCAAATTCACGGCGGGTATGGCTATCTTAGCGACTACGGGATCGAGAAGATCGTGCGCGATTTGCGGGTGCATCAGATTCTGGAAGGCACGAACGAGATTATGCGGGTCATCATCTCGCGCCAGATGATGAAAGACGCCGCGTGAGGGATTCGCTGACGCCGGACCTGATCCGCGCGACCCATGCGGCGATTGCCGATGCGACGATCCGAACGCCGACGGTGCGGGCGACGCGGTTGTCGATGCAATTGGGCGTCGATCTCTATCTGAAGCTGGAAAACCTGCAGCATACCAATGCGTTCAAGGCGCGGGGGGCGCTGGCCAAGTTGCTGACGCTGACGGATGAGCAGCGGGCCGCCGGGGTGATCGCGTGTAGCGCCGGGAACCATGCGCAGGGCGTTGCCTATCATGCGGCGCGACTGGGCATCCCCTCGACCATCGTGATGCCGGAGGGGACGCCGTTCAATAAGATCAAGCGAACCAGCGATTTCGGTGCGCAGGTGGTGATCCACGGAACGGGCTTCGACGAGAGCGTGCAGTTCACGCTGGATATGGCGGCGGAGCGGGGGCTGGCATTCATCCACCCCTTCGACGACACGACCGTCGTGGCGGGACAGGGGACAGTCGCCATCGAGATGCTGGAGCAGGAGCCGGACCTCGACACCATCGTCGTTCCGATTGGTGGTGGAGGCTTGATCGCCGGCATGGCTGTGGCGGCTAAGGGTATCCGGACTGATATCGAGATCGTCGGGGCGCAGGCGCTGCTGTTCGATGCGGTCAAGGCGCAGTTCGACGGTGGGGAAACCCATTTCGCTGGATCATCGCTGGCCGAGGGGATTTCGGTGCGGGCACCCTCCCCCACCAATGTCGAGATCATTCGTCAGCACGTCGACCGGGTCGAAAGCGCGACGGAGGCGGAGATCGAGGATGCGGTTTTCGATCTGTTATCGCATGAAAAGCTGGTGGCCGAGGGCGCGCCGGGGGCCGGGCTGGCGGTTATCAAGAATGATCTGAATGCCTTTCGTGGGCGCAAGGTGGGACTGGTCGTCTGTGGCGGGAATATCGATTCGCGGCTGCTGTCCACGCTGATCCTGCGCGGGTTGGTACGTGATGGGCGGATCACGCGATTGACCTTCGAGATTGCGGATACGCCGGGGCAATTATCCGATATCTCTCGCATTATCGGCGATGCGGGCGCGAATGTGATCGAAGTGATCCACCAGCGGATGATGCAATCGGTATCGCTGAAGCAGGCCGAACTCGACGTCGTGATCGAAGCGCGCGACCGGCAGCATGTCACCGAAATCTTGGCGGCCTTGCGCGAAGGCGGATTTGCCGTTCGGGCGGATGGCGTCACATGATGATTGAAAGATAGACTGGGGAAACACGCATGTTCACCACTTCCATGAATTTCGGCCTCGGCGAAGACATCGACGCGCTGCGCGAGATGGTGCAGAAATTCGCCGCATCCGAGGTCGCGCCCCTTGCGGCGGAAATCGACCGCACGGATGACGCGCCCTATCAACTGTGGCCCAAGATGGGCGAGTTGGGCCTGCTGGGTGTGACGGCGGACCCGGATTTTGGCGGGTCGGGGATGGGCTATCTGGCGCAAACGGTGGTGATCGAGGAAATCAGCCGGGCGAGTGCGTCGGTGGGGCTGTCCTACGGGGCGCATTCCAATCTTTGCGTGAACCAGATCAACCGGCACGGCACGGCGGAGCAGAAGGAAAAGTACCTGCCGAAGCTATGCTCCGGCGAGCATGTCGGGGCGCTGGCAATGAGTGAGCCGGGGGCTGGCTCGGATGTGGTGTCGATGAAGATGCGGGCGGAAAAGCGCAATGACCGCTTCATTCTAAACGGCACGAAGATGTGGATCACGAACGGGCCGGATGCCGAAACGCTGATCGTCTATGCGAAGACCGATCCGGATGCGGGGTCGAAGGGGATCACCGCGTTTTTGATCGAACGGTCGATGGCCGGGTTCTCGGTGGCGCAAAAGCTGGACAAGTTGGGGATGCGCGGCTCGGCGACCGGGGAATTGGTGTTCGAGGATGTAGAGGTGCCGTTCGAGAACGTGCTGGGCGAGGAAGGCCGGGGCGTGCAGGTGCTGATGTCGGGCCTAGACTACGAGCGGATCGTGCTGGCGGGCGGCCCGGTCGGGATCATGGCGGCGGCGCTGGATGTGGTGGTGCCCTATGTGCATGAGCGCAAGCAGTTCGGCACCCCCATCGGCGAGTTCCAACTGATGCAGGGCAAACTGGCCGATATGTACACGACGATGAATGCCTGCCGCGCCTATGTCTATGCGGTGGCGCAGGCGGCGGACCGGGGGGAGACGACGCGCAAAGATGCCGCCGGGTGCATCCTCTACGCGGCGGAGAAGGCGACGCAGGTGGCGCTCGACTCGATCCAGTGCCTCGGCGGGAACGGCTATACCAACGAGTACCCGGTGGGCCGGTTGCTGCGGGATGCGAAGTTGTACGAGATCGGGGCGGGGACGAGCGAGATCAGGCGGATGCTGATCGGGCGCGAGATGTTTCAGGAAACCGCATAGCTCGACTACGACTTGGCCGTCTTCTTCGGGTCTTCCGCATGGCGATACTCTCCGCTCGCCAGCCCATCCAGTGACCATGCGCCCACCTGCGCCCGGATCAGGCGCAGAGTTGGGTGGCCGACCGCCGCCGTCATGCGGCGCACTTGGCGGTTACGGCCTTCGGTGATGGTGAGGGATAGCCAGCAATCCTCGACGGTCTTGCGCACCCGGACGGGTGGATCGCGGGGCCAGAGGGCGGCGGGTTCGTCCATGCGTTTCACCTTCGCCGGGAGCGTCTTGCCGTCTTTGAGGGTCACGCCGCGCCTCAGGGCGTCAATGGCCTCGAAATCGGGGATGCGTTCGACCTGCACCCAATAGGTTTTCGGCATCTTGAATTTTGGATCGGATATCCGGGACTGCTGTCGCCCGTTATCCGTGAGTAACAGCAACCCCTCGCTATCGCGATCCAGCCGCCCCGCCGGATAGACCCCCGGCACGGAGATGAAATCGGCGAGTGTCGCCCTGCCCTCGCCATCGGTGAATTGCGGGAGGACGCCGAAGGGCTTGTTGAAGAGGATCAGGGTCATTCTCACTCGCGGATGAAGAGGCCGAAGGCGCGCGGGCCATCACCTGTATCGTATTCCTCGATGACCGCCAGCGTTTCGACGTCGATGATGAAGATTGTGTCGGGGAACCAGTTTGCGAAGATTGCATATTTGCCGTCGGGCGATGCGTCGATGCCTTCGGAGTATTCGGCGACATCGATCTCCTTTTTCGCAAGGTCAAAAAAATCTTCCTACGACGAACAGAAGCTCAAATGGCATTGCAATCATTGACGTAGAGACGGAAAAGTCATCAAGTCGATACCAGTCGGAGAACAGCCCTGAGGCGTCGCGGTCTCGCCCGATTAATACGATAACCAGTTTCCAAAGGAGCTTTCCCGTGAAAGCCATTCTCGTCGCCGCCCTCGCCCTGCTGCCGGTCCTGCCCGCGCCATCCCTGCACGCTGCGCCCCTTTGCGATGCGAAACAGATGGGGTTTGCCGGTTTGCTGGCGAAGTGCAATCGCGAGGAACTGCCACCACTTACCTTTGCTTCGGGCAAGTCTATCGCGGAAAAGCCGCTGAAATTACAATCCGGTGTCTATTACAAGATTGAGTTGGTTTCGGATGGATCGGCTGAACTGGCGGTCGTGGGGGCGGAGTTCTTTCGCGCGGTGTGGATCAACGAAGTCGTGATCAACGATTTGGAGATCAGGCCGTTGGGGATCGACAGTTTTGAATTCGACGATGAAGGCGTGATCGAACTGTCCTTCATTGCGATCAAGCCCGGTCGCTACGAGTTGAAAATCCCCGGCAGTACAGGCGACACGCAGCGGGTCGAGATTTCAATCCAGTAATACCGCAGGAAAAACCTGCTCCGGCAAGGATCGCTATTGCCTGCGATGAAGGCGCGGCTTACTTCATCGCATGAAGCGGACATACGGGATGGCCCGCCGAAATCGTAACATCTGGCCGACACGTTTTTCGGCCCTGAAAGGTCACAGTGAGCCGTGCCGACCATTCCATCACGAAGTCTGCGAAGCTGCCGCAGAATCCCGGTTGGCAGGTTCCGGCTGCCCTAATCCTCGCGATGTGGGCGTCGATCCTGTCGACGGATCTGTACACGCCTAGTCTGCCGGATTTGGACGATGTGTTCGGGACGACGGATCGGGCCGTGAAATTGACTATGAGTGTCAATTTCATTGGCTATGCGCTGGGACCATTTCTCGTCGGGCCGCTGGCCGATCATTACGGGCGGCGGCGCGTGCTGGCCATCGGTATGGCCCTGTTCGCGCTGGCGAGCGTGCTGTGCGCGGTTGCGCCGTCGATCTGGGTACTGATCGTTGCGCGTGGTATTCAGGGGGCGACGGGGAGCGTTTCATCGGTTCTCTGCGTCGTGCTCATCCGCGATATGTTTCGGGGTCCGGCGGCGGTAAAGGTGCTGAGTTTTTACGGTGCCTCCATCGGATTGGCACCGGCGGTTGGGCCGTTATTGGGCGGCGTGCTGCATGTTTGGTTCGGATGGTGGTCGAACTTCATCCTACTATTCATCTTAGGCGCGATTTCAGCCTTGATGATTTGGGCCGTGATCCCGGAGGGCGGCGGCGGCGCGCCGTTCAATTTCCGGCTGTCGTTCAGGCGCTACCGGCGGCTGCTGAAAAACACGATCTTTCTGCGCTTCGCGGTTGCGCTGGGTCTGATTTTTGCGGTGCTTTTCGCGTTCATTACGATCGGGCCGTATCTGTTCATCGAGCGGTTTGGCGTGGCGACCGAAGAATACGGACTTTATTACGGCCTGAGTGTCATCGCCTATATCCTTGGCGCGACCTTCGCGAATCGATCCGCCGAAAGGATCAGCCCATTCGATATCACGAAACTGGGGGCCGTCTTCGGGGTGGCGGGAGCCTTGACCTTCCTCGGTTTGAACATCGCCGACATGTTGACCACGACGACGATGCTGGTTGCGATGTCGTTATTTTCGCTTGGCCTTGGAATGCTGTTCGCTGCCGCACCCATCCTGATGTTCGCGTCGATCCCGACCGCGTTGGGGGCTACGGCGGGGGTGCTGTTCAGTATCGGGCAAAGCGCGGGCGCGGCGTTGGGGGCGGCCTCCGCCGCGATTTTCCACGGGGAAACGCCGCTCTTTCTCGCGGTCGTCATGCTGGGTTACGCGGTCTTTGCCAGCGTGCTGGTCTTTGCGGGTGAAGAACCGAAGACGGAGCAGCTCTAGTTTTTAGGCGTGTCCTCGTCCTTGCGAAGTCCGTAGGGTTCGACCAAGCGCCAGATGTGAGCCGGGATCATGTGCTTCATCCGGGCCGGTTTTTCCCGGCGCAGATGAAGCACCGTTTCCGCCGCCTTCATCTCCACCCGCGCGCGGGCGAATTCTAGGCCGCGTGGGCCGATCTTGGGCATCAGCCAACCGATGATGGGGCGTAGCCATTTCGGCATTCGGCGCAGGGGCAAACCGCCCGCCGCCCGTTCGGTATTGGCGATAAATCCCGTCACCGCGCCCTTGCGCTTGCCACGTGATCCCGGCTCGCTCCTGATGAGTTCATCGCCCAGCAGATCGATCAACTCCTGCCCACGTTCATTGCGGACGATAAGCCATTGGTCACCCTGCCCGCCCATGTAGCCGACGACGAGATCGGCCAGTGCGTTGGTGTAATCGACGCAGGTGCGGCAGGTGAGCGGAAAGAAATCTGGCGGCAGGTCGGAAATTGGGAGTTTTAGGAAGGGAATCTCTTGGTTGCGCCCATCATCGAACCGGAGTTCGAC
>CALJIU010000165.1 GCA_937974055.1 uncultured Neomegalonema sp.
CCCAGACAATGCCACCCGGACCGCAGCGGCCCGGCCATTTCCATCCCGAACCATGCCGGATCGGTATAGAACCGCCCGTCCAGCCCCAGCGGCCCGTCATCCGGCGTCCCCGCGATTTCCAACAAAGCCCCGTGCATCCCGTCCATGCCCGCCTCCGTCGTCCCTCATTGCGGCGGAAAGTGTGGGCGGTAAAATCGCGACCGGTCTAATCCGTTTGCGACACGTGTGAAACGCGACTGCGCCCCATTTTCGGCGTTTCACACCCTCGCACGAGCACCTCGCAGCATGAATCTTCCGCACACCACGAGATTCATCTTGATCGCGCGCTGGTCCACCCGATAAAGAACATAATAAG
This sequence comes from uncultured Neomegalonema sp., assembly GCA_937974055.1. Lineage (GTDB taxonomy): Bacteria > Pseudomonadota > Alphaproteobacteria > Rhodobacterales > Rhodobacteraceae > JAHDDY01. The sequence continues at coordinate 356 of CALJIU010000165.1, forward strand.
AACTAAAAAGGATTCGCTAACCATGTCCCTCGATTTTGCCGATCCCCGTACCGAAGACCATGCCGACCACGACGTGAAATCCGCCCTCACCGGATTCGCCGCCGATTTCCGTGGCTTCCGCTCCGATCTTGAGCGCCGCCTCTCGGATCAGGCCCACCGCCTCGACGCCCTCGACCGCAAAGCCGTCGCCGCCAGCCGCCCCCACCTCTCCGCCGCAGCCCGCGCTGAGACGCCCCACGTGAAAGCCTTCGCCGCCTATGTCCGGCAAGGCGATGAAGACCGCGTTCGCTCCCTCGACCTCGAAGGCAAGTCCCTCAACACCGCCGTCGCAGCCGAAGGCGGCGTCCTTGTCGATCCCCAGACCGCCAGCCGTATTGAGTCCGTCCTGCGCGGCGCATCCTCCCTGCGCAGCGTCGCCCGCATCGTTCAGGTCGAGGCCACCGCCTATGACGCCCTGATCGACCACACCGAAATGGGGGCGGCATGGATCACCGAATCCACCGCCATCTCCGAGACCGCGACCCCCAATATCGACCGCATCTCGATCCCCCTCCACGAGTTGAGCGCCACGCCGAAGGCGTCCCAGCGCCTACTCGACGATTCTGCCTTCGACGTCGAGGGCTGGCTCGCAGAGCGCATCGCCGCCCGCTTCGCCCGTGCCGAAAACGCCGCCTTCATCGACGGCGACGGCATCGACAAGCCCAAGGGCTTCCTCGCCCACCCCGTCGTCGCCAACGGCTCGTGGACCTGGGGTGCGCTGGGCACGGTGAATACGGGGGCCGAAGCCGCCTTCGCCGCCGCAGACCCCGGCGACGCCCTCGTCGAACTCGTCTACGCGCTGCCCGCCGGATACCGCGCCAACGCCGCCTTCCTGATGAACTCCGCTACGGCGGGCGCCGTCCGCAAGCTCAAGGACGCCGATGGCCGCTATCTCTGGGCCGAAAGCCTGTCCGAAGGCCAGCCCGCCCGCCTTCTGGGCTACCCGGTCCTGATCGCCGAGGACATGCCCGACATCGCCGCGAACAGCCACTCCATCGCCTTCGGCGATTTCCGCGCCGCCTACACCATCGCCGAGCGCCCGGACCTGCGTGTCCTGCGTGACCCCTACAGCGCCAAGCCCCACGTCCTGTTCTACGCCACCCGCCGCGTCGGCGGCGACGTCACCGATTTCGCCGCGATGAAGCTGCTCCAGTTCAGCGCGTAGCCTTCAGTCGCCGCGCTTCAGAACCCTCCCCCCTCGTGGGGGAGGGCAGGGTGAGGGTTCTCTCCGCCAGAAACGCTCCCCGACCTTCGCCCACCCCCGGCGAAGCCCCGCCCTCCGGCCCGGACCCCGCCAAGGCACCTCCCACCCCACCCGCCCGCCGCGCCGGAGGGCACCTCTTCCTTCTCCCTCTCCCCGCTTGCGGGGGGAGGGCAGGGGAGGGGGGTCCATCAACCGCCCCGCCACCGGAGCCTTCCCATGCCCCTCCACCGCCAATCCCCGCCCACCGCGCTCGCCGTCACCCCAAATGCCCTCGCAGACCACCTCCGCCTCCCCCAATCCGCCCCGGAAACCGACCAGACCAACGAGTTGACCACCCTCATCCGCGCCGCCACCACCGCCATTGAGCGCCGCATAGACGGTGCCCTCATCGCGCAGGACTGGCTCTGGCGCACCATCGCGTGGAACAACCCCGTCCCCCTCGGCCCTGTCATCACGGTCAGCAGCGTCACGTTGGTCGACCCCACCGGCACCCGCACCCCGTGGACCGGCTGGCATCTGGCAAAGGGCCTTGCCCGCCCCCACATCGCCCCACTCCCCGGATCATCCGCCCCGACGATCCCCACGGGCAGCCACGCCGAAATCCGCTTCACCGCAGGCTATGGTCCCGACCCGGAAGACATCCCCGAAGACCTCCGCCACGCCGTCACCCTGATGTCTGCCCATTTCTACGAAAACCGCGAAGCCACCACCGACCCCCGCACACCATTGCCGCTAGGCGTCGCCAGCTTACTGGCCCCCCACAGGCCGATCCGGTTGTAGGTGTGCAGGGCAATCCTTCCTTCACGTGTTGCGTTTATTTCGAATAGACGCATAGTATAGTCAATCGTGATCAGGTTGATCGCAAATGGCTTTATACCCCATCGACCCGAAAAGTGGGTGCCGGTTTTCGGGTAAGTTGATGGGGCAAAAAAGAAAAATGATACTCAAAATTCGGGTTTCCAGGTGTTTTGAGTATAAGTGGAAGCAGGAGGCAGAAAAAATGACCGTTCCGGCCACCGCGCAGCCCTTTACCGAGCGTTTGCCGACCGACCTTGAAAGGGCAACGGCAGACCATCTTCGCACGCTCATCGCCCAGAGCATGACCGGTGGTGATGCCTCTCCGACCCTCTATGCCCGCCGAAACGGTGAGGAACCGCAGCCCGTCACCCTGACGCCGCTCATTTCCGAGGTGATGCTCGAACTTCTGCGCCACATCGCAAGGGGCGAGGCCGTCACCCTCGTGCCGATGGGCGAGATGCTCACGACCCAGCAGGCTGCCGATATTCTCAATGTTTCACGTCCCCACCTGATCAAATTGCTGGACGAAAGCACCATCCCGCACACTATGACCGGTCGCCACCGCCGTATCCGCGCCGCCGATCTGTTCGATTACAAGCGGGCGCGCGATGAACGCCGCGAGAAAGCCTTGTCCGATTTGGCGGTCATGGATGCGGACATGCTCTGACATGTTCGCCAACCGTTTCACGGCCCTCTTGGATGCGAATGTTCTGGTTCCGGCATTGACCCGCAATATGATCCTGTCGCTGGCCGCAGCGGAATTCTTCCGTCCCCGATGGTCGCCCCGCATCATGGATGAAACCGAGCGGGCGATCATGCGAATGCGGGAAGGGCAGGGTAAGGCGGATGCGAGTGTTGATGCCGCCCGTGCGCGAAACGCAATCGAACGGGCCTTCGAGGATGCCAGCGTCACCGGTTTCGAGGTGATCGAAAAAGGTTTGATCGAAGGGACAGACCTGCCCGATCCAGACGATGCCCACGTTATCGCCGCCGCCATTGAGACAGGTGCCTCGATCATCGTTACGGATAACCTAAAGCACTTTCCGCCGGATATTCTTGCAACTCATGGCATCGAAGCGAAAACCGCAAACGCCTTTCTTGCCGATACGGTAGACCTCAAGCCCGAAAAAGCCGCTCACGCCATCGCCATGATGCGCATCCGTTTTCGCAATCCCGCCCTGACTGCAAATGATCTCCTGTTGCTGATGGAGGCGCGCGGCCTCGGTGATTCCGCCGATTTACTGAGGGACCATATGCACGTCTTGTAATCCCTTGAAGCGTTTTCAGCAAAAGTGGGAACCGGTTTTGCGGTTCGAAAACGCGACCAAACAAAATCTCTAATCAAAAAACACCCCATGCAGGAAAAAGTGATCCTCGAACAGGTCGATCCCCAGCCCTGATTTCAGCAAATACGCCCCCACCAAGGCAAACCCCAGCACGAAGGCCACCGCGCACAGCATCGCCCAGCCGAATAGCGCCGCCTCCATCGCCAGCCGCGCGACCCAGCGCCGTTCGCCCGCATCGCGCACCCGCACCGGGCATCGCTTTTCGATCCCCGCAAACAGCGCGATATAGAACCGCTTCCCGAAAAACGCCGAGCTTGCGCGATACGCGATCTTGTGCCGTGCAGGCGCAGGCCCCGATAGCAGCCGCGTCAACCGCTCCGCCTGTTCCTCGGTCAGGTGCTCGGCGATATCGGGCGGTATCCGCCGCGCGCCTTCGCCGGCCCGTACCGCCTCGCTGGCGGGCGTAAACCGCCCCGTTCCGTAATCGCCGACATCCGTCACAGCCATGTGCAGCCCCCTCCGATCCGTGATGCTCGTCAACGCAACGCCTACCAGCCTTCCCTTAAAACCCGCTGAACCCGTAGGAGATCGAATGCCAAAAGCCGCCTCCCTCCGCCGCCTAGCCCGGCTGGAGGCACCGACCGACCTGCCCGATGGATCGGGCGGCACGATCCCCGGCTGGATGCCTGTGGCCGAGCATTGGGTCGCGCTCCAGCCCGTCTCCGGTCAGGAAGTATACGAGGGGATGCGCGATGCCGCCCGCGTCACCCACCGCGTCCTCCTGCGCTGCCCCCGTTCCCTCGCCCCCCGCCCGGATCAGCGTTTCCGCATCGCCGACCGCTTTTTCCCCATCCGCGCCGTCTTCGACCGCGATGGCCGGGGCCGCTTTTTGACCTGCCTAGTGGAAGAGAATACATGAAGCTGTCCCTCCCCCTGCAACGCGCCCTGATTGATCACCTCACGGCTTACCAGCCCCTTCTCGACGCCCTCGACGGTCCCAATATCCACGACGCCCCCCCGCACCGCTCATCCGGGGCCACCGCTGCGACCTATCTGGTCATCGGCGATGAAACCGTCACCGCTTTCTCGTCGCAGACCACGCGCGGGGCCGAACACGAGATCGTGCTGACCCTTTGGTCCGCCATCCGGGGCTATGCCACCCTCAAATCCGCCATGGCTGCCCTCTACGATGCGCTGGAGGAAACCCCGCTCACCCTGACGGGCGGCACCGTCATCTCCCTGCGCTTCCTCGCCGCCCGCACCAGCCGCGAGGCACGGGGCCGCCTACGCCGGGCCGATTGCCGCTTTCGCCTGCTTGTGGAGCACGATGGTGATGGTTAAGAATGGCGTAACCAACTCTCCCGGAGACGACCATGCCGACCGATGACCGCGCCCGCCGCTCGCTCGCCCGCTGGGTGATCCCCGCCATCACTTTCGTGGCTGGTCTTGTCGTCGCCTTCGGGTTGGGTGCCGGAAAAACACCGCCACCCCCCACCGCGCTCTCCGTCCCTACCTTCGGTTCGGGGCCGGAAGCTCAGAACAGCGCGGCGGCGGGCGAATTGGCCTTGTTCCGTGATATCAACGACAAATTCGTCGCGCAGCTTCGCCAATATGAAACCCGCCTGCGCGAGATCGCCACCACCGCCGAGGTCGAGGGCGCGGCCACCGCAGCCGCAGACATGCGCGATTTCGCCTTGGAAACCGAACTTCTGATCGACCGCTACGACCTGATTTTGAAAAAGCAGTGAGATTTTGTGTCCCATCAGGGAACAAAACCCCTCCTCCATGACTTCAATGATCACGATATCGGGCGAAGGACGCTCGGTTCAGTAAATTCGTGTTTGGAGAAAAGTCATGCGCAATATCATTTATCTCGTCGGTCTGGTCGTCGTCGTCCTGTTTGTTCTTCGCCTCCTCGGCATTGCCTGAATGGGCGGGAGCAGGGCCGTGACGAAGAACACGAATCCGTCCGCTGAAAGCCAGCGGCCCCTAGATGGGGCCATCATCGCTTTCACCACGGCGTTCTTGGTTGGCGTCCTTGGCATCGCCATGGCGCTTGCCGCGCAGACTACCGGCCTGTCTCCTGTGATGACGCTGGGCGGCCTTACCCTTTGGCTCGCCCTGTCGATCACCGCCTCGATCTTGATGGCAGCACAGCTTTCGCGACCGCAGGAAACACCGCTACCCGTCAGATCCACCCAACACGGTGCGCCGCCACCACGTTGACGACGGACATTTTTCCCTGAGATCTACCATGGTTCTCCCCCACTATAGGCTCCGCTCCGGCGGGGCTTTTTTTATGCCTTTTTGATCGCCGAAAGGATTACCCATGCCCGTCCAAAAAGGGCGCGATCTCCTCCTCAAACTCGATATCGCGAATACCTTCACCACCGTCGCGGGCCTGCGCGCCAGCCGCATTGCCCTCAATGCCCAGACGGTCGACATCACCACCCGCGAAAGCGCAGGCCGCTGGCGCGAACTCCTCGCCGGGGCGGGCCTGCGGTCGGCCTCTCTCACCGGGGCGGGCCTGTTCACCGATGCCGCCGCCGATGCCGCCATCCGCGCGCTGTTCTTCGATACCGAAATCGCCCGCTGGCAAGCCATCATCCCCGATTTCGGCACCCTCGAAGGCCCGTTCCAAATTACCGCCCTCGAATTCTCCGGCGACCATGACGGGGCCATGACCTACGACCTCACCCTCGCCAGCGCCGGCGAACTAACCTTCACCGCCCTCTGACGACCGAACCGCTCCCTTCTTCCCCCTCTCCCGCCTGCGGGAGGGCAGGGCTAGCCCGAAGGGTGACGGCCAGCAACCCTGTCATATCCCAGATACAGGGCAATTGATGGCGTGAATTGGCCTATGCCTCTTCTCCCTCTCCCCGCTTGCGGGGGGAGGGCAGGGGAGGGGGGTTTCTCAACCCGAACGGCTGTTTCCAGCGGAGAGGCCCCCCACCCAACCCTCTACTGCGTAGCGCCCCACCCGCAAGCGGGGAGGGCTTCACGGCGCGCTAAAACCGTAAATATTCATTCACCCGATGGCCCTGATCTCAGATACGAAAGACCCCCCATGCCCAACCCCCAGCGCGGCGAGATCGAGGCCACCCTCGACGGCCTCCCCCGCACCCTCTGCCTCACCCTCGGTGCCCTCGCCGAGTTGGAAACCACCCTCACCGCCCCCGATCTCGTCACCCTCGCCGAACGGTTCGAGCAAGGCCATCTATCGGCTCGCGACGCCATCGCCGTCATCGGTGCCGGGCTGCGCGGGGCAGGGGGCACCGAAACCGATGCCGATGTGGCCAAGATGCGCATCGGCGGTTCCGCCGTCGAGGCCATGACCCTCGTGGCCAGCCTCCTCAGCGCGGCCTTCGCCCGCCCATGAACTGGCCCGCCCTCATGGCCTTCGGCCTCGGCACCCTACGCCTGTCACCCCAAGCGTTCTGGTCCCTCACCCCCCGCGAGATCGCCGCCGCCGCCCGCGCTTTCGGCCCCGCCACCGCCCCACCCATGACCCCCGAAGACCTCACCGCCCTGCGCACCCAGCACCCGGACTCCTCCGATGGTAGTAAAGGTTGCAAGAATCGCGTTTTTGAGTCAAAGCGTCGCGATGAAAGCTAATTCTAACAGGCCGTGCCAATGGACAACCGTGCTTATTACTATTACCTGAAGTGCGAAGCGCGGGCACGTGTCATGAAATCTTTGAATAGACGCATAAAGACCAAAGAAGACCGGCAAAGATGGTCTGGCCTTACGCTGTGTTCCATACTGGGAACTGATGTAGGCAATGCTCTGGACTTCGCTGAGGTCGAATGGAAGAAGCATTATGGTGAAAAAACGCATTCAGGATTTGTGAGAAGCTGGACCAACCTTGCACATTCCTTTGCTAATGCGCCTGATCATTTTGACCTCGCAATCTGGCAAGACGTTGACGGTCAACAGGTTTTAGTCGCTATGGCGCTCGGCAACCCATCCAATGCAAGAACTCACTTAACTGTTAAGTGGGTTGAAAGGTATTTCGGCAAAAATTACCTTGGTGGCAGGGCTTTATGGCCCATTTTGACATGCGTAGAGGAATATGCGAAACTTTTAGGCTCAGAAAGGGTTCTCATCAAAGATCCGGTTGACCCGAAGAAGTACGAACGCTACGGCTACGCGCCTTTCATACACTCGACGGTGCCACACGGCGGGAACTACCTTTGTAAGGAGGTGTTATGATGACCGAACACGAAAAACAGGCCGTTTCGATGCCTGACCTTGAAGCCGCCATTAGCGCGGCACGGGATCGTGTGCGCGATATCCCTTCGTCTCCTAATCTCATCGACGCCATGAGCGAAGCTGACTGGAACGACCCTGATGTGCAGGAATGGGATATTACCTGCGGCAGTGAAAAGGGTGAACCCCAAGAACTAGACGATGTCGATGCAGGGGCGAGCTGCGCAGCCTGAAGCCTCACAGAAGATTTCGTTTTCTGCCACAACGCTTTCCGAGAAATCGGGAAGCGTTTTTCTTTTTGAATAGAGCGTATTGCATTCAGGTTGAAGCACTGCATCGGCTTTCATGTTCGAGCCGCAGGCGAGAGGCAGTGAAAGCCGATTCAACATCAATGCAAAACGCTATAGCGAGTTGCCATGACCTCAGACGATCTGACCGACACCCACACCGAACTCGCGGCGCTCAGCGCCAGCTTCCGCGATATCTCACAAACGGGCCGTACCTCTCTCGCCACCATCGCCGACAGCGCCCGCGCCACCCGCACCGAACTCGCCCGCACCACCGATGCCGGAAAAGCCCTGTCGCAATCCCTCTCCACCGGCCTCGACCGCGCGTTCTCATCGGCCCTGAAAGACGGCGCGAAACTCTCCGACATCCTCCGCACCCTCGCCCTCGATGTCAGCCGCTCCGTCGCGTCTCAGGCAATCGGCGGCCTGACCAATCAGGTCAGCGGTGCCTTGGGCCAAGGCATCGGCGGCCTATTCGGTTTCGCCAAAGGGGCCGCCTTCGATGCCGGACAGGTGCGCGCCTTTGCGAAGGGCGGCATCGTCAACGGCCCGACCCTCTT
>CALJIU010000166.1 GCA_937974055.1 uncultured Neomegalonema sp.
TTGCTCGACATATACACATTCACCATCGGCGCGAATTCCGCCTGTTCGTTGATGATCCCCGCGCGCAGGCCCAGCATCCCCTCGCGGGCCGAATTCTGCGTGAACAGCGGCGTTCCGCACGACCCGCAGAAATGCTTGGTCATCGTGCTGCCCGCATCCGAGCTGTGCTGGTACGTCTTCGGCGTCCCCGTGACCGTCACGTCGTCCTGCTTCATAAACATCAGCGGGGCATAGGCGCTGCCCGTGGATTGGCGGCAATCGGTGCAGTGGCAATTCGCCATGACCGGCACGTCGCCCTCGGCCTCGAACGAGATTTCGCCACAGAGGCATTTTCCGGTAAGTTTGGTCATTGGTTTTCCTTCGTAGCGTGGCATCATTGCCTGCCCGACACTACGGAAGGGCAGGGCAGGATATCAACCAATCCTTTCCGCTACTGGCCGGATACGCTAAACCTTTCCTGACCCGCCGTCCGAGGAGAGCGCCATGTCGTCTCAGAGTACCCTGTCGAAAAAATCCGCCGTCACCGACCCGGATCAGTCGCCCAAACCCCGCCCCCGCATGACGGTGCCCAAATTCATGGCCCGCAAGGGCGGCGACCCGCTGGTCTGCCTCACCGCCTACACCGCCCATGTCGCCAATCTGCTGGACAAACGTTGCGATCTGCTGCTGGTCGGCGACAGCCTCGGCATGGTGATACATGGCATGCCCAACACGCTGGGCGTCACCCTCGACCACATGATCATGCACGGGCAGGGCGTCATGCGCGGGGCCGAAAAATCCCTCGTCGTGGTCGATATGCCCTTTGGCAGCTTCGAGGAATCCCCCGAAATCGCCTTCCGCAATGCCGCCCGCGTGGTCAAGGAAACCGGCTGCTCTGCCGTTAAGCTGGAGGGCGGGGCCGAGATGGCCCCCACGATCCGCCACCTCACCCGGCGCGGCATCCCCGTCATGGCCCATATCGGCCTGATGCCCCAGAACATGAACGTCATGGGCGGTTTCAAGGTCGCGGGCCGCGACGAACGCGATTGGCAAGCGATCATCCAAGACGCGCGCGAAGTCGAAAAAGCGGGCGCATTCTCCGTCGTGGTCGAGGGCGTGACCGAGCCGCTGGCGCAGAAGATCACCGAATCCGTCTCGATCCCCACCATCGGCATCGGCGCATCCAAGCAATGCGACGGTCAAATCCTCGTTTTCGAGGATATGATCGGCCTGTTCCCCCGCGTGCCAACCTTCGTCAAACGCTACGGCAACATGCAGGAAATGATCGAAGCCGCCGCCGATACCTATGCCGAAGAAGTGATCGCCCGCCGTTTTCCCGGTGACGACCACGTCTACACATTAAACAAGAAGGATGGTTAGTCCGAGAAAGGTTGCACCGTGGCGCGTCATGCGTAATGTCCGCGCGAAGCGGCATAGGGGCCGCTGAAGACCAGATTTCGGGAGAATCCCGACGGGAGAGACGCCTTGGCGGAGTCAGACAGCTTTATTCAGGAAGTCAGCGAAGAGGTTCGCCGCGACAAAATGTACGGCGTGTGGCGTCGTTACGGCCCAATCCTCATCGCTGTGATCGTGTTGGCCGTGCTCGGCACGGCGGGCAAAGGCTGGTGGGATAGCCAAGTCGAGGGACGCAAGGCCGAACTCGGCGGCGCGCTAATCGCCGCCGATGCCATCGACGATCCGGCGGAGGCAGGTGCCGCCTTCCTCGCGGTCGCCGAGAACGAGCAATACGAATTCCCCGTGCTCGCCCGACTGCGCGCGGGCGCGGCATTGGGACAGGCCGGACAACTCGACGAGGCCGAGGCCCAGTACGAAAAGGTCAAGAACACGGCGGATGCTGATATCCGCTTCCGCGATCTGGCCGAACTGCGCATCTTGATGATGCGCTCCGAAACGATGCCCCCCGAAGAGCAGATTTCGCGCCTTGCGCCGCTGGTCGAGGAAGGCTCCGCATGGCGACTGCCTGCCCTCGAATTCGAGGCGGCGGCCCATCTGCGCAATGGCTCACCGGAAAAAGCCCTCGATTCGCTGCGCAGTCTGGCGGCCCTCCCGAACGTCCCCCCCGCCGCCCAGGGTCGCGCGAGCGAACTGATGGACGCGATTCAGGCACAATTGCCCGAAACCGTCACCGAAGAGGCCACGGAAGACGCGCCCGCGACTGACAATACGGCCACGGACGATACGGCCACAGACGACACGACCGAAGAAGACGCATCCGAGGACGAAACGACGGAGGAGAAGACGGAATGATGATGCCCACCCTTCGCGCACTCGCGCTCGCCTCCACCTGTTCCATCGCCCTCGCCGGGTGCGGTGCGTTCAGTTTCTTTGAAGATGATGAAGTCCGCCTGACCGGCGACCGCATCCCCGTGCGCAGCGCCAGCAACGACGCCGTTGCCGCCGTGTCGAGCGATATCCAGATCACGCTCCCCCCCGCCGTCGCCAATGCCGACTGGGCGCAATTCAACGGTAACGCCGCCCATTCCATCGGCCATGTCGCCGCATCGGGCGGCCTGACCCAGGCATGGCGCACCAGCGTCGGCAGCGGCTCGAACGGGCGTATCGTGTCCCCCCCCGTCGTGGCGGGTGGCCGGGTCTACGCTATGGATGCGGGCGCGACCGTTTCCGCCCATGACGCCGCGTCGGGCGCGCAGGTGTGGAGCGTCAACCTGACGCCTGAAAACGAAAATACCGAAGACGGGTTCGGCGGCGGTTTGGCCGTCTCCAACGGTCGCGTCTACGTCTCCAGCGGGTTCGGCTTCCTCGTCGCCCTCGATGCGACCAGTGGTGCCGAAATCTGGAAGGGCAGCCTGCGCGCACCCAGCCGCGCCGCGCCTGTCGTCGCCGGGGGCCGCGTCTTCGTCGTGACCCGCGAGAACCGCCTCTTCGCCTTCGACGCGAATTCGGGCGATCAGGGATGGGATCAAAGCGGGCTGGAAACCACCGCCGGTATCCTTGGCGGGGCCGGACCCGCCGCCACCGAGCGTGTCGTCGTCGCCCCCTATTCATCGGGCGAACTCACCGCGTATCTTACCGCATCGGGCCGTCCGATTTGGGAGGAAGACCTGACCGGCATCCGGGGCAGCAGCGGTTTGGCCGCGCTCAACGATGTTGCGGGTGATCCGGTCATTTCCGATGGCGTCGTCTATGCGGCCAGCCAATCGGGCCGCCTCGCCGCGATCAGCTTGCGTGATGGCGATCGGCTGTGGACGCGCAATATCGGCGGTGCACAAGCGCCCTATGTCGCTGGAAACGCGGTATTCTTCGTCACGGAATCGGGCGACCTACACGGCCTCGACCGGGCAACGGGCGATACCGCATGGCGCACGCCGCTCGGTGCGTTCCAAGACCCCGATGACCGCGAGGAAGCGATTGTTTGGGCCGGGCCGGTATTGGCGGGCAGGCGTCTGTTGCTGACATCCAGCACGCAGCGCCTCATCTCGGTCGATCCGATGACGGGCCAGATTCTCGCCGAAGTCGCCCTCAGTGATCCGGCGAGCGTTCCGCCCGTCGTGGCGGGTGGCACCGTTTACGTATTGACCGACGATGCGGCCTTGGCCGCGTATCGCTAGGACAGCATTTGGCATTCAGCGTCGCGATTATCGGTCGCCCGAACGTCGGGAAATCGACCCTCTTCAACCGTCTGGTGGGCAAACGCCTTGCGCTGGTCGATGACAGTCCGGGCGTCACACGCGATCTGCGCGAGGGCGACGGGCGGCTGCGCGACCTGAAGTTCACCGTGATCGACACGGCGGGGCTGGAGGACGCGACCGACGACTCGCTTCAGGGCCGGATGCGCAAGCTGACCGAGCAGGCCATCGACGCCGCCGACGTGTCGCTGTTCATGGTCGATGCGCGGGCGGGCATCACCTCCACCGACCGCGAACTGGCCGACCTGCTGCGCAAAAAGGGCGGGCGGGTCATCCTGTTGGCGAACAAATCCGAGGGGCGCGCGGGTGACGAAGGCTTCTACGAGGGCTTCGCGCTGGGCCTGGGTGAGCCTGTGCGGATTTCCTCCGAACATGGCGAAGGGATGTTGGAACTACGCGACGCGCTCGCCCCCCTCGCCGAAGAATTCGAGATGGACGAGGACAGCCTGCCCCAGATCGAGGTTGAGCTGGACCCCGAAACCGGCGAGCCAATCGAGGGCGACCGCGACCCCGCCAAGCCCATCCAAATCGCCATCGTCGGGCGGCCCAATGCGGGCAAATCCACGCTCGTAAACCGCATTCTCGGCATGGATAAGATGCTGACCGGTCCTGAAGCGGGCATCACCCGCGACGCCATCGGCACCGTGCATGACTGGGGCGGAATGCCGGTCAAGCTGTTCGACACTGCCGGAATGCGCAAGCGCGCGAAGGTCACGGGCAAGCTCGAAAAACTATCGGTATCCGATGGCCTGCGCGCCGTGAAATTCTCCGAGGTCGTCGTCGTCCTGCTCGATGCGCAAAATCCGCTGGAAAGCCAAGACCTGCGCATTGCCGATCTGGCCGAGCGCGAGGGTCGCGCGGTCGTGATCGCCGTCAATAAATGGGATCTCGTCGAAGAAAAGCAAAAGACGATGGCTGCGCTCAAGGAAGCGGTGGGCCGTCTGCTGCCCCAATTGCGGGGCGTTCCTTTCGTCATGCTGTCGGCGAAGGATGGCAAGAATATCGACCGCCTGCATGACGCGGTGAAAAAGGCGTATGCGACGTGGAACATCCGAATCTCCACCGCGCGCCTGAACCAATGGCTGACCGAAGCCGTCTCGCGCCACCCACC
>CALJIU010000167.1 GCA_937974055.1 uncultured Neomegalonema sp.
TGATGGTGTCGTAGATGCGGCCCCGCGCGAAGGGGGCTTTTTCGGTGGCGGCGGACATGGCGTGCCTCGTGATTGATCGGTTTGAGGCTAGAATGGTGCGGTTGGCGTGCCGTGTCCAGTCATCGCGGCATGGATAGTGCCATGGTTCCCGACCGAACCCGCATCGCAGAACGATCCCCCGTTCAGGCACTGCAAGAACGGAACGATTGTCCGCCCCGGTGATCCTGCTATGGTCGGGGTCGAACACGCAGGGGAAAGCACCAATGGAACCATCCTACGACAGCGAGAAGGTCGCCGAAATTCACCGGCACCTGCACAGCCACTTGCCGCCCGAACCGGCCCTGCGGGTGAAAGCGCTCGAAAGCCTGCTGGTCGAGAAAGGGCTGGTCGATCCGGCGGCCCTCGATGCGTGGATCGAGGCGTATACCGAGGAGATCGGCCCAAAACGCGGGGCGATGGTCGTCGCGCGGGCATGGACCGACCCGGATTTTCGCGCCCGCTTGCTGGATGATGCGGGCGCGGCGGTGGCGGAGATGGGCTTTGCCGGACAGGCGAGCGGCCATCTGAAGGCCGTCGAGAATACCGACACGACCCATAACCTCGTTGTTTGCACCCTATGCTCCTGCTACCCCTTCGCGATCCTCGGCATGGCCCCAGCATGGTACAAGGCCAATGAATACCGCGCGCGGGCGGTGCGCGATCCGCGCGGGGTGCTGTCCGAATTCGGCGTGACGGTGGGCGAGGGCGTGGCCGTGCAGGTCTGGGATTCCACCGCCGAACTGCGCTACATGGTGATCCCCCAGCGCCCCGCCGGGACCGAGAAGTTCGACCAATCCGCACTGGCCGCGCTGGTAACGCGCAATTCGATGATCGGCACCGACGACCTGAAGGGGACCGCATAATGGATCAGCTAATCCCCTGCCCCGGACAACGATCCAGGGCCTCGATGGTCGGTGCGCTACTCTGCGAAGCCCGGCATCTGCCTGCGGGGCAGCGGTCGTCTTGCTTCGGGGGGACCGCATAATGGATGGTGTCCACGACCTCGGCGGCAAACACGGCTTCGGCCCGGTCGACCGCGCCCATGAAAACGACGCCTATCATTCCGAAGCGGATGCGCGGGCCTATGCGCTATGCGTGTCGATGCGGGCCGAGCGGGCCTATCCAGTCGATTGGTTCCGCCATGTGCGCGAGAACATGGACCCCGTCGACTACCTGTCGCGCCCCTATTTCGACCAATGGCTGCAAACGGCGGTGGCCATGGCCATCGACGCGGGCGACCTGTCGATGGTCGAGGTGGCGACGGGCAAGGCGGGCGATATGCCCCGCACACCCGCGCCCATGAACGTGGAGGACGTGCGCGCGATGCTCACGACCCCCGCGAATTTCGAGCGGGAGGGACCGGCCCCGGCCCATGCCATCGGCGCGACCGTCCGCACGGCCAGCCACGGCCATGCCGGACACACCCGTCTGCCCGCCTATGCGCGCGGCGCGACCGGCACCATCATCGCCTATCGCGGCGCGCATGTGATGCCCGATGACGCCGCGCGGGGCATCGACCGGGCCGAGCCGCTCTACACCGTCGCCTTCGCGCGCGGTGATCTGTTCCCGGAGGCGGCGGGCAGCCCCGATACGGTGAATCTCGACCTGTGGGAGAGCTATCTTGCCAGCGCCTGACCCTTTGGCCCCCCTTGCCCGCCGCGACGACGATCCGGTCTTCGAGGAGGCATGGCAGGCGCAGGCATTGGGCATGGCCGACACGCTGGTGCAGGCGGGCGCGTTCTCCGCCGCAGACTGGGCCACCGCGCTGGGCGAGGCGGTGCGCGCCGAGGAAGACACCACCACGGGCTATTACCGCGCCGTGCTGCGCGCGCTCGAAACGTTGCTCGACGGGGCAGGGACCATACCGGCCCCCGAACTCGAAACCCGCCGAGACGCTTGGGCGCGGGCCTATGAATCCACCCCCCACGGCCAGCCGGTCGAATTGAAAGCCCTGTGATGACCTACGACGACAACAACGTCTTCGCCAAGATCCTGCGTGGCGAAATCCCCAGCGACAAGGTGCTGGAAAACGAGCATGTCCTCGCCTTTCGCGATATCTCGCAACAGGCCCCGACCCATGTGCTGGTGATCCCGAAGGGGAAATACATCTCCTTCGACGATTTTGCCGCCAATGCCAGCGAGGCCGAAATAGTCGCCTTCATCCGTGCCGCCGGACAGGTCGCGTCGGACGAGGGCATCGCCCCATCGGGCGGGGGCGCGGGCTTTCGCATCATCGCCAATGCGGGCGAGAACGGGGTGCAGGAGGTGCCGCATTTCCACCTGCACGTCATCGGCGGTCGCTGGCTGGGCCGGATGCTGAAAAAGGCCGATGCCTGAACAATCTGCTTTTGCAGAAACCCAAAATCGCAGGCCTTCATACGGCCCGCGTATTCCGCGTCTTATACCATTGGCGGAAATCGCCGACCGTTTTCACTTTTCCACTCTGCTCAGGGCGAAGACCCGGAGCCTCGCAGAACCGCGCTCCGCCTATCGGGGTTCTGGGTTTGCGCCCGGAACGGAGCGGTCATTGATCGCCGCCGTCGGTATTACTGCGCAGGAACGACCGGAACCAGATTATCCGGGTCCGCCTCGACCGGCGCGCTGCCGCCCGTTGTGGGCGTGGCCGGAGCAATAGCGGGCGCATCATCCCCTTCGATGGTAGGCGGGGTGAAGGTCAGCGGCGCGTCTGCATCCTCGCTAAGGGTTTGAACCGGCGGTACATAGGTGTCGAAGACCGAACTTCCGCTCCGATTGCTCGATGCGAGAATCGTCAGGGTCATGCTGGTCGCGATGAACCCGATGGCAAGGTACCATGTCGCGCGTTGTAGGGCGGATGTTGCGCTGCGTCC
>CALJIU010000168.1 GCA_937974055.1 uncultured Neomegalonema sp.
AAATCAGATTTTTCTTATTCGTACGGATTGCATAATTTATATTGCGCCATAAAAATAATTTACATTGATATTTTGAATTCACATGTTCAGATCTAATACGGCCAACATTGATTTTATGGCGTATCGGATAAAATTGTAATCACTAAACAATGGCGTATCAGGCGTGAGCGGGGCGTGTGTAGGGTGAAGGGGCGGCCAATCGGCCCTCTGGCACCAATGCGCTGCCGATAATGATGAGGGCGGGCCACAGCATATAGACCAGCACTTCGAGGTTTTCGCCGAACGAAAACAAGAGCATCCCCAGCAGCAGCCCAAGCGGCAACCTGCCCCGCTTCGATACCATCGTCAGGCGCATCAGCATCAGCAGCGTCAGGATAATCGGGATTGCGAACATCACCGCCCCAACCGCCCCCTTGACGAAGAGCAGACCGTACCACGTGTGGTGCGTGCCGATTAGCATATGCTCGGTCACATGCGCGCCCGGCTCGACGGAGCCGTGGCCGAACCACGGCGCTTCGGTCCACCAGCGTTCTTTGGCGATGCTTTGAAGCGTATCACGGACGCGGGTGGAATTGGCGCGCAGATCGCGAAAGGCTTGCCATGATTCTCCGAGGGTCGTGACCGTCCACGTGCCAGCGGCGACCATGATGGTCGAGAGTGCGCCCATCGCCATCCACGTCCAGCTACGCAGCAACAGAGGCAACATGCGGGGGGCCGAAAAGCCGACGACGATGCCGATCAGGCTCATACGGGATTTGCACAGGACGACGATGACCAATCCCGCAGTGACACCGATGGCGCGCCAGACGGGGTGGCGTTCTTCGATGGCGCAGAGAGTCAGGACGACGCCGATCAGGCCCGCGAAGGGCGACCATGGGGTCCAGAACTGCCACCGCCATGACCCATCGGCGGGGTCGATGGTGTAGAAATAAACCGAGAAATACTCCGGCCCCGGCCCGCCCACCGCGCGCAATGGCGACGTATACAGCTTTTCGGGCAATCCGAGCATGGGCGCGAGGATGAACAGCGGCAACAGGATCAAGGTTTGTAATCCAAGCACGCATTGCGCCCGGATGATGATCTCTGGCCGAATACGCAAGGCCGCGCCGATGAAGATGAAGAGTGGAAACAAGGCCCAACCCTTCGCCCAACCAATGCTCGATTTGATCGTCTTGCCCGTACCGAGGCTGTAATCGACATGCCCAACCCATAGGACGACCAGCATCCCGGCCATGCAGACGAACCAGACCACCACGGTTAGTGGTGGCGGCCCCGCACGCAAATCTTCGTGCATCAAGGGAGACAGGAACAACGAAAAGAGGACGAAGCCAAATAGCGACCACGCGAGGACCGGCCCCACGACGTATAGCGCGCCGAAGAGGTAGAACACCCATGTCAGTGTCAACGTGCGCGCCAGTACGCGCTCAGGCGGCGTCATCATCGGGCCTCAAGCGCACGGCCATGACCGATCCGACGCTGTAACTGTGCGAAATGCCGTAAGGCTTTTGTTTCGGGATTTCGATCAGCGGTTCGTCATCCAGTGACCGCGCTTCTGGCATGGGGGGTTCCGGCTCTACGTCGGATTCGATTGCCGAGACGTTCTGGATTTCGGTTTCGACCACTGCTGGGCGTGCTGGCCGGGTTGGCGGGCGCATGACCATCGGGTCGATTGCGGGGGCGGGTTTGGCCACGGGCTGCTCGACAACCATCGCCTGTTCGATATCGGCGGCAGGATGCGCGAAGGCTTTACCGACGAAGCGCAGGATCATGCCGCGCATCCAGATCAGCGTGAGGCCGATGAGGATGAAAATCGTTGCACCCAATGCCGCGATGATGGCGATCTTGCGGCTTGGCGAGACGGGCTTGGTGTTCACGAGCGGCATCTCGATCACCTGCGCCAACGGGTAAGCGGCGAATTGGTCGGCCTTGCTGGTATCGGCCTTGGCGAGCGCGGAGGCAAAGATCGTCTGCGCCACCTGATGCTCACGAACCAAATGATCGAGCGTTCCCGCTTGTCCCGTAAGGCGCTGCACATCGGCCTGTGCGGCGCGGTATTGGCCCCTGAGCGCCATCAATTGAGCGAGCAATCCATCGCGGGTCGCCGCAAGTCCGACCATCGTCGACAGCATCATCTCGCGCTGGCCATGAGTCGCGAGATCGGCAATCGAGCGGAATGACTGCTCATCGCGCCTCGTGATGACCTTTCCCCGGTCGATCATGGCATCGGAAATGGAGACGTAGTTACGGCGGGTCGCGATGTATTTCGGGTGACGATCCCCGTATTCGACGCGCGCACGCTCGAAAGCGATCTTCGCGACGGTCATGTCTTCGAGGAGTGCCTGAAATACCGGATCGGCGCGTAGTTTCAACGCCAATGCCGCTTGGGTGGGGTCGGCCCCCAATACCCGCTCCAAGGTGTTGACCTCGGCTGCCTGTCGTTCCAACTCGGCCTCGATATCCGCAACCCGCTTTGCCGAGCGTTCGACAAGCGCGATGCGCTCGCCGAATTGATCGGCGGAGACGAGGCCGGTTTGCGCCTGAAAGGTTACGAGCGCCTGACGCGCATCATTGACCCGGTTCTGATACTGCCGGATGGCAGCACGATTCGGGCCTTCGCGGGCATCGGCATATTCATCGCGAAGCTTTTCCAACTCGGCATTAAATGCGTCGAGGAGCGCCTGCCCATTGGCCTGCGCTCGCTCCGGTGAACTGCCCTTGATCTGTAGGGTGATGAAGTTCGTCTGGTCGATCAGCTTGATCTTTGGCCTTGGAAAATCATCCGGGTCCATGCCCCGCAACAGGGCCGCCCGCCTGTGTACTGTCTCGGTCATCAATAGCTTGCGATAGCTTTCGACGGGACTGAGTTTGTTGCTGGACCACGGCGAAGAAGCCCTGTTCGATGCCTGACCCAGACTGTCGATATTGATGCTCGCATTCGCCCCCTCACCCGGCAGGATCAGGAAGATATCCGTCGCATAGCTCTTGGGCGCATACGTGACATACGCATACGCGAGGCCCCAGACTGGCGCGATCAGGAAGATCGCCACCAGTGTCCGGCGCAAGAAAGTGCCTATGAGACGGCCTGCACTCACTCAGAGAATGCCAAGCACGGTCAGGGGCAGGCTTAGATCTGAGAAGATCGACAGCACGTCGCGCACATTCGTTATGTCACTGTCATAGCAAGCGATGGAATCATCTGGCATCAGCAGCGGGTTATGCGCATCACGATCCGAACGCCGGACCAGTTCCTCGACCGAGCGACGGATTACCTCCATCTCGCCCGATATCGGATTGTTGGAAATGAGGATCGCCTGACGGTCCGCACTGCTATTCAGACCACCTACACAATTCATCTTGAATAAGACTTCGAGCAGCGTCGTTCCGTATTTCAGGGATCGTGCATCCTTTTCGATTGCCGACCCGGCATTGCGGAGCGCAGGGGAAGACAGGTTCGACAGGTTCACCTTGATACCGACGCGGGTGATCGGGGTTTCCTTGACCAGCGCGGGCTGGAAGCAGCCCATGGACGGCACCTCGACCTCGTCATCGGCCATCATGTAGGGATCGAAGAAACTAAGGGCCATCGCTGCCTTTTTCATGTCCACCCGATAGGTGACACCGTCGCGCCGAACCAGAATACGTTCGACATCCGCATCGGGGCGGACCCCGGCAGCGGCGCGCAGGGCATTGGATAGCGTGCGGTTGGTCGACAGGTCGCCACTTGCCGTCTGGCGTAGAAGATCGCGCTCCTGTGAGAATTTCTGGTTGATCTCGACCGTCTTGTCTTCAAAGACCGCGCCGGTGACATGAACACGGACCGGGGCGCGATCAATGATCTTGATCGAAACCGGCGGTGCCTCGCCCCTGTAAAGCTGTTCGGTGACGAGCGCACGCCGGATGCGTTTTTCCAGTTCAATCGCCGTAACACCATGGGCGTCGAACGCGGATAGTTGCGGCAAGCGCAGCTTTCCTTCGGCCTCGATTTCAAAATCACCGGACAGAAGTTCATCGTCGAAGACCACGACCCGCAGCAGATCACCTTTCGAGATGCCGACCTCTTCGGAATTCGGTTGCAGGATGGGAAGATGATCATACTGAGTATTCGCCCGGCATCGCGAGAGTGCCATGTCGCTACGCAGCGATGTCGAAAAGAGCTTTGCGTCATTCTCGTTGCCGAAATCTCGCTGCGCGCTCTGAAACCCCTCGCCTTTCTCGACGGCGACATTGTTGCGCGGTGCCTCCATTGCGATGCAGCCGAACAGCGTCAGCATCAGAGTTCCGGTCATTGCAGTCCGGGCAATGCGCCAAGGATGTAGAATCGAATTAGGTGTTTTGGGCATGGGGTGACTCCGCCAGCGATATTCCAGACAGAACTTACCGCTTGATTCACCAACCACTTCTTAAGGCTAACGAGCATTTCCCATACTCTTGGATGATTAGGTGGCTTAGAGGCACAAGTCTTGTCGCTTCGCGCCTTGCATGGTTAAGAAGAGGCTAACGAATACCTCGAAAGGATGCCGTATGCCCCTCATCGCCCTTATCACCGGAGCAAGTCAGGGAATCGGTCTTGCCACAGCCCGCGCCTATGCCGAAGCGGGTCATACCGTGGTGCTGGCCGCGCGCAATGCCGAGAAGCTGAACACGGCAGCGGCGGAGATCGGGGGGCATCCCGTTGCGACCGATGTTGGCGATCCTGCCTCGGTTGCCGCGTTGTACGAGGCAATCCGCGAGAAATACGGACGTATCGACGTGGTGTTTAACAATGCGGGAACGAATGTGCCGCCGCAGGATGTGGGCGATTTGTCCTTTGAGGATTGGCGAAAGGTCGTCTCGGTCAATCTGGACGGGGCTTTCCTGATTGCCAGCGGCGCGGTGAAGATGATGAAGGCGCAAGATCCGCAGGGCGGGCGAATCATCAATAACGGCTCGATCTCGGCGCATACACCGCGCCCCGGCTCCGCCGCCTATACGGCATCGAAGCACGCGATCAGCGGTCTGACGAAGACCATCGCTCTCGACGGACGGCCCTATTCCATCGCCTGCGGGCAGATTGATATCGGCAATACCGCGTCGGACATGACGGCGCGTATGGCAGGCGGGGTGCCGCAGGCGGATGGGAGCATGAAGGCCGAACCGACGATGGATGTGACCCATGTGGCGCAGGCGGTGCTGCGCATGGGGGAATTGCCGCTGGATGTGAACATCCTGTCGCAGACGATCATGGCGACGAATATGCCTTTTGTCGGGAGGGGTTAGGATGAACGTCGCCTTTGTTGGCCTTGGTGCTATGGGTGGATTTATGGCTGCGGCCTTGCTGCGAGATGGCCATGCTGTGACCGGATTCGACCTGTCGGATGCGGCGCTTGAGCGGCTGGAAGCAGCGGGCGGGAAGCGAGCGGCGAGCGCGCGGGCGGCCTGTGAGGGGGTCGATGCGCTGATCCTGATGGTGGTCAATGCGGCGCAGGCGGATGCGATTCTGTTCGAGGGGGGTGCGCTGGACGTACTGCCCGAAGGCGCGCTGGTCCTGTCGAGTGTAACCATGCCGACCGCCGAGGCGGAGCGGATCGGGAAGGCGGTCGAGGCGAGCGGGCGGCATTTTCTGGATGCGCCGGTTTCGGGTGGCGCAGGGGGTGCGGAGCGGGGGGAATTGACCTT
>CALJIU010000169.1 GCA_937974055.1 uncultured Neomegalonema sp.
GCCGGTCAGGCGCTGGCGCGGGGCCTGACTCTTGTGACCCGGAACACGCGCGAATTCGGGCGCGTGCCGGGGCTGGCGTTCGAGGATTGGGAGGGCTGAGGGGGGCATCCGTGTCCTTACTTCAGCTTGCTGGCATTGGCGCGCAGGGCGGTGTTCATCTCGTTGATCGTCGTTAGCATCTGGCGATAGCCTGCGCGGTCCATGCCGGTCAGGGGCGGAAAGGCGGAGACTTTGCTGCAAATCGCGGCACGCACTTCCGGGTTGCGCTGCATGGTGCCGGAATCGAAAAGGCCACCGCTGGCTTCCATGAGGGGGGCATCAAGGACGAGCATCTGCTTTTTGCCGAAATCGCTGTCGATGGCGCAGCCCGCTTCGGCGAGGGTTTGCTCGATATAGTCTTTGTCGGGGGTGGTATTGATGCCGCAGGCGCGGCGGTAGAGGATTGCGGATTCGTGGTAGCCGAAGGCCATCGACATGGCGGTCGCCTGCTGCATCTGCGTGCCCTTGGGGGCACTGGCGGGGGCGGTTTCATAGCAATGGTGCAGATCCTGCGCCTGTGCGGGCAGGGCGGCGAGTGTAAGCAGGTAGGTGAGGATCATCTTTTTCATCGGTCGATTTTCCATCGAATGAGTGCGCGAACGGACAGGCGTAGAAGAAAAGTGAGCCGCGAGGGTGGCGCGGATCACTTTTCCCATCCGGTCATTGCCTCTGCGCTTCCTCGTCGTGTCCGCCGCCGATTTCCTGCCCGAAATGCTTCATCGTCAGCAGGATCGGGTTGGGCGCGGCTTGGCCCAGACCGCAGATGGAGGCATCGACCATCGTTTCGCACAGGTCGGTCAGGAGGTCCGTGTCCCAAGCGTCCCGCTCCATCAGTTTGACGGCTTTTTCGCAGCCGACCCGGCAGGGGGTGCATTGGCCGCAGGATTCATCCTCGAAGAATTTGAGCATGTTCAGGGCCGCATCACGGGCGCGGTCTTGATGGCCGAGGATCACCACCGCCGCCGAGCCGATGAAGGAGCCATGCGGCTGTAGCGTGTCGAAATCGAGGGGGATGTCGTTCATCGTCGCGGGTAGCAGGCCGGAGGACGGGCCGCCGGGCTGGTAGGCGTAGAGCTCGTGGCCGTCCATCATGCCGCCCGATGCGTCGATCAAATCCATGATGGTCGAGCCTGCGGGCAGGATCTTGACGCCCGGTTCCTTTACCCGGCCCGATACCGAATAGGAGCGCAGCCCTTTGCGGTCGTTTGTGCCGTGCGTGCCGAAGCAGTCGCCGCCCTCGCGGGCGATGCGGGCGACCCAGTGCAGCGTCTCGACATTGTGGACCAGCGTTGGGCGGTCGAACACGCCGACCTGCGCGACATAGGGCGGGCGCAGGCGAGGGATGCCGCGCTTGCCCTCGATGCTTTCGATCATCGCGGATTCTTCGCCGCAGATATACGCCCCCGCGCCCCGGCGCATGTCGATATAGCCCTTCTCGACGATACCGGCGGCTTCGAGTGCGGCGATTTCCACCGCCAGAATGTGCAGGATCGCGGGGTATTCGTCGCGCATGTAGAGGAAGACGGTTTCCGCCTCGACCGCCCATGCCGCGATGAGCATTCCTTCGAGAAAAGTGTGGGGTTCGCGTTCGAGGAAATAGCGGTCCTTGAAGGTGCCGGGTTCGCCCTCGTCGCCATTGACGGCCATGTAGCGCGGGCCTGCCTCGGCGCGGACGAAGGACCATTTGCGGCCTGATGGGAAGCCCGCGCCGCCCATTCCGCGCAGGCCGGATTCGAGCAATTCGTCCTGTAGCTGGTCGGGGGTTTTCGAGCCGCCGCGCAGGGATTTGAGGGTTTCGTAACCACCCGCCGCCGCGTAGGCGTCGAAGCCCTGATAATCGGGGATGACCGCGTGGGTGTGGCCCCCGGCGATGGCGGCGTCGACCTTTTCGGGTGTGGCGTGGTCGATATGGGCGTGGCCGATCTCCAGCACGGGGGCGGTGTCGCAGCGACCCATGCAGGGGGCGCGCAGCACGCGGACCTTGCTCGCATCGAGGCCGGATTCCAGCGCCGCTTTCAACTGTTGCGCCCCGGCCAGCTCGCAGGCCAACGAATCGCAGACGCGGATGGTTAGGTCGGGGGGCGGGGTCTCGCCTTCCTTCACCACGTCGAAATGGGCGTAGAAGGTGGCGACCTCGTAAACCTCGGCTTGGGCCAGCTTCATCATATCGGCCAGCGCGGCGAGATTGGCGGCGGAGATGTGGCCGTAGGTGTCCTGAATGCGGTGCAGGTATTCGATCAGCAGATCACGCCGCAGGGGCAGCGCGTCACCGAACAGGGCGCGCATGTCGTGAAGGGCATAGGCATCGACCTGACGGCCCTTAGGGGTCTTGCGACCTTTACCCTTGCCGGATTTCCAGACGCCTTGCGTGTCGTCGAGGGGGGCCATAGCGCGTTCCTGATCGATGTCTATTTGCGTTCCAAAGGGCGTCAAGTCAGCGTTTTGTTCAAATCGGATTTGCTGATGATGGGTTTTGCTGCGTTTATCGCAGGCGCGCTACGCCGTTTTTATGCGATCGTGATGCTGGTACTTTTATCTTATGGGGCATATTGGCGTGGATAGTCCCAGTATGATACATAAACGGTGGCGACGGTCGAAAGACTGGAGAAACTGCAATGCGGATCGATGGTGGCAGCAAGGTAAGCGCGGGGCAGCAGGCCGATTCGCGCTTCGAGCAGGTTATGGCGCGCGAGCTGTCACGATCTTCGTCCGGTCGCACGCCGACCGAGTCGAATGTGCAGACCAAGTTGGTCGCCAATGCCAAGAAGAAGAGCGCGCCGGGTTCGCAGCGTATCGGTGCCGATTTCAAAACACCGCAGGCGGGCAAGACCCTGAAGGGTAATCAGGAATCGGGTCAACAAACGCTGTCGAAGGCGATGACCATGATCTTCAAAACGACGCAAACCGCCGTCGCGAAGTTCGCCAATGCCGCCGACGGGATCACGCTGAAGGCTTTCGGTAAGGATGGTGCGCTGACGAAGGCGTTCGGTAAGGAGGGCATGATCGCCATCGCCTTTGCCAAGGATGGAAAGATTTCAACGGCATTTGGTAAAGCCGGGGATACGATCGCGACCTTCGGCAAGGGGGCGAAGACGGTCATCCTGATCGGCAAGGAGGGCGCTGGCGCGGGGGCATCCGCCGGAAACGGGAAGACGGTTGGGGTTACGGTCAAGGATGGGGCCGGGACCGCGATACCGAGGAAAGGTGTGGTGACGGTTAATGTCACCGTGACGCAAGGGGGCGACGTAGGGGCTAAGGGCACGGGCGGGACGACGATCACCCTGACTGGCAAGGATGGTGCCGTTACCGTGCCGGTGAAAAGTGCCGTCACGACGATTGTGGTCGCAAAGGAAGCGACCGGCACGGCGGCGACCCAAAAGGGCGGCACGACCATCACCGTGACCGGCAGGGATGGTGCGGGAATGGCGATCCCCGCAAAGGGCGTGAAGACGGTTACGGTCGCGCTGAAGGATGCCGCCCCGACGACGGGACCGCAGAAAGGGACGCTGACGACGACAGTGACGGCTAAAGACGGGGGTGGGACCGCCGCGACCTCGCAGGATGGAAAGACGGTTTCGGGCGCGGTGAAGGAGGGGGCCGCAGTTGCGACACCGGGTAAGGAAGGCGCGAAAACCGGCGTGCAGGGCGAGCGAGGCGGATCGGGGGCGGCGACACTGGGCCGGGATGGAACGGCCACCACCGCCTCATCTGGCGGCAGGGATGGAGCGGTTGCCGGAGCCGCTGGCCGGGACGGAATAGCGACCACCACACCGGGCGGCGATGGGGTTGCCACCGCCACCGCCACCGCTGGCCGAGAGGGGAATGGCGCGACGGCGCTGGTGCGCGGCGAGATGTCGGCGAGTATGGTGGTCGTCAAGGAGGGTGCCTCGGCCAAAGGTGGTGCAGTCGAGGGCGGGCTTGGCAAAGAGGGGATTGGCCGGACGGCAGGGGATGCTGCCGGAAGGTCGATGGGTGGAATGCCTGATGCGGGGGCCGCAAAACCGGCGGGCGATACCGCGCTCGCGCAGGGCAAACCCTCGGAGGCGGGGTCGCCGGGTGCCGTGACCACACAAGCGACGAGCGCAGCACCGGCAACCGCCGCCCGCGCCGACGGGCCGGTGGTCGGGCCGGGGGCCGAACGCGGTGCGGCAGCACCGGCTGCGACCGACGCAGGAACGGCGATGGCAACGAATACCGGAGTGACCACCGAAGGCGCGGGCGCGCAGGAAGGCCGGGCCGCCGCCGCTGCGCTGCTGGAAACACCGATAACTCAGGAAGCATTGATGATGCTTGCTGCCGGTCTTCAGGGGGCCGCGCGCAGGGCGCAGGCGAACGGTGCCACCCTAAGCATGGTCTATATGCTCGGCCCCAATCCTCAGGGCGCGGAATTCGTCTCGATTGCCACCGACGATACCGGGTTCATCACAGGGCCGGGCGTCGATATCGCCCTGAGCGATGGCGCGGTGGATACGGATGGCAATTGGGTCGCGCAGGCCGGGGCGGGGATGCTGGGCGGCGATAAGGTCGTGCTGGAACCCGATGTCGATGGGTGTGCCTTCGTGACCGATGGCACGGGGGGTATCCCGCATAGCGTCACGGCATGGATCAAGGATGGCGAGCCGATTCATGCCGAAGTGCTGTCAGTGCGCAATCTCGGTTGAGTCGCGCTTCGCAATGGCCATCGCCGTGGTCGTCATGGCCTGAACTGCCGGGGGGGTGGGGTCGCGGTCGGTGGTGAGCAGGCCGATGGTGCGGCTGGCCACCGGGTCGGTCAGGGCGAGGCGCACGGTATCGGTGCCGATGGGCAGGCTGTCGGCCAGTTTTGCCGGGGCGATGGTGGCGGCGGCACCGCTGGCCACCTGTGCGAAGGCGGCGGTGAAAGCGTTGGTTTCCATCACCGGCTTCGGGGCGGCACCGACCTCGGCGAAGACGGTGTCGATGATGCGCCGGTTGTTCATGTCGGAGGTCAGCAAGCATAGCGGCAGGGTCGCGGCCTCGGCCCATGTGGCGGTGCCGTTGGTGCGGGGGGCCATGGCGGCGGGGACCAGCAGCATGTAGGTTTCGTCGTAAAGCGCGATGCTGCGAAAGCCCGGCAGGTCATCCCCATCGACATAGGTGATGCCCGCATCGAGGCTGAAATCCTCCAACCCCCGGCGGATCGCGGTGGAGGAGGCGGAGATGATCTCCAGCGTCAGTTCGGGGTGCAGCGTGCGCAGGGCCGCCGGTATCTGGGCCACGAAGGTCAGCGCGGTGGGCACCGTGCCGATGGAGAGCCGCCCGGTGAGCGTGCCTTTGAGCGCGGCGATTTCCTGCCGTAATCCTTCGGCATCGGCCAGCATCTTGCGCGACCAGCGCAGCGCCACCTCGCCCTCGCGCGTCAGGCCGAGAAAGCGGTTACCGCGCTGGACGAGGGGGACGCCGAAATCAGCCTCCATATTGCGGATGCGGCCCGAAAAGGCGGGCTGCGAGATGCCGCAGGCCTCCGCTGCGCGGGCGAAATGCCGATGCTGCGCCAAGGCGACGAGTAGCTGCATATCGCGCAGGTCGATCATGGGGTCAGGTTTCGAGGCGGGAGCAGAAGACGAGGCGGTTGCCGCTGGGGTCTTTTACCGTGACCTCGCGCCAGCCCCATTCCTGATCCTGAATGCCGGGGCGCGCGTTCGGGTGGCCGCGTTCGGTGAGGGTGCGGTGATACGCGGCCACATCCTGCATCTCGATCCGAATACCGGCACCGGGGGTGGCGTCGCCGTAATGTTCGGACAGATGCAGCTCGCAGGTGCCGAGGCGCAGGCCCATGTAGAGCGGTGCATTGGGGTCGAAGCGATGTTCGAACGTCACATCGAAACCGAGATAGCGGATGTAGAAGTCGCGGGTTGCGGCCTCGTCGAAGCTGCGCAGGATCGGCACGATTGCGGTGACGGTGGGCGCGTTGGCGGCGCTCATGAATCGTCCCGCTTGCGGTTTGACCAATCGAGGAATTTTTCGGGGGTGCTTAGGTCCGGTCGGCGCATGGTGGTGAAGGCGCGGGCGATGCGCTTGCGCAGCAGTGCCGCCGCACTTTCGCGGGGGGCGGGGTGCCAGTGCTCGCCATCCCATAATCCATCGAGCATGACCGCATAGCCATCGACATAGCGCCAGTTTTCGCGGCGCGGACGGGTCTGTAGCCAGTCAAAATATGCCTGTGCGTCCGCGAATTTGTAATCGTCTTTCGCCATGCCTGCCTCCCGTTTGGCAACGCTAGGATATTCATGCCTCCGCCGCAACACGCTCTACAGACGACGGCCCAGCGCGATACCGGCGAGCATGGTAGCGATAAAGACCAGCGTACCCGGCGCGCCCATCGCTAGGGCCGTCCATGCGGGGCCGGGGCAGAATCCGCCGATACCCCAGCCGATGCCGAATAACGCCGCTCCGGTCAGCAGGGGGCGGTCGATGTCCTGACGGGTCGGAATGTCGAAATCGGGCATCAGCGCCGGTTTCGCGCTGCGCCATGCCAAGCGATAGCCGATATAGGTGGTGACGGTCGCGCCGCCCATGACGAAAGCGAGGGAAGGATCCCACTCGCCGAAAATATCGAGGAAGTTGAGCACCTTGGCCGGGTCGGACATGCCCGAAATGATCAGGCCCAAACCGAAGAGAAGGCCCGCTGCAAACCCCGCGAGCGCCTTCATAATCCCGCTCCAAACCCGTGGCGTAGGATGAAGACGGTCAGTGCGGCGAAGACCATGAAGGTCAGTACCGCCACCAGTGACCGGGTGGAAAGGCGGGCAAGGCCGCAAACGCCGTGGCCGGAGGTGCAGCCCGATCCGAGGGCAGTGCCGATACCGACCAGCAATCCGGCAATGGCCATGCCGGGTAGGTTATCGCTGACGGTTTGGGCCGGAAAGCCGCCCGTTGCCAGCATCCACAGGACGGGGGCGGCGATCAGGCCAAGGATGAAGGCGATGCGCCACTTGCGGTCATCCTGCGTCACGGCCCCGGCGGTAATGCCGACGATCCCGGCGACGCGCCCGAACAGCGCCATGACCAGCACGGCGGAGACGCCAATGAGAACGCCCCCCGCAAGTGATGCGAGGGGCGTGAAATCGGTTGGGGTTACGGGGAGCATGGTGTCATACCGTTTCCATTTTGATCGGCTCGTCAGAGCTTTCTCTCCCTCCCCCGCAAGCGGGGGGAGGAGTCATGCGAAACCGGTCACGTGTGAACCGTATCAGATCGCGAGGTATTGCTGGCGCAGGTCTTCATCGCCCAAGACCTTTTCGGCGCTGCCGTCGAAGACCACCTCGCCACTGTCGAGGATGACGGCGCGGTCGGCGAGTTTGAGGGCGGCAATGGCGTTCTGTTCGACGATGATCGTCGTGATGCCCGCTTCCTTGATCTCGCGCACGATGCGTTCGATTTCCTGCACGATGACGGGGGCAAGGCCCTCGTAGGGTTCGTCCAGCAGCAGCAGTTTGACGTTGCGGGCCAGCGCGCGGGCGACGGCGAGCATCTGTTGCTCGCCCCCCGACATGGTGACGGCTTCCTGCTTGCGGCGCTCGGCCAGCCGGGGAAAGCGTTCGTAGAGCAGTTCGATGGGCCAGCCGACGGGTTCGGCGATCTGGGCGAGTTCGAGGTTTTCCTGCACCGTCAGACCGGCGATGATGCGGCGATCCTCCGGCACGAGGCCGACACCGGCGATGGAGGCTTCATGCGCCTTCATCTCGTGCAGCGCCTCGCCGTCGAGCCAGACCTCGCCCTGCCGGATTTCGGGGGATGCGAGGCGGGCGATGGATCGCAGGGTCGAGGTCTTGCCCGCGCCGTTACGGCCCAACAATGCCAGCACCTCGCCCCGGTTCACTTCGAGGCTGACGCCCTGCACGATGTAGCTTTCACCGTAATAGGCGTGGATGTTCTGGGCGGAGAAGAACCGATTGGTTCCCGCAAGCTGCGCAGAGTCGGTCTGGGTCGGGGGGCGATTTTCGATGGATGTGTCGGTCATTCCGCTTCCGTTCCGAGATAGGCTTCTTTCACGCGCTGGTCGCCCTTGATGAGATCGGGCGTGTTTTCGGCGATCACGGTGCCTTGCGCCAAGACGCTGACGTAATTGGCCAGCGAGAAGACGACATGCATGTCATGCTCGATGATCACCTTGGTTAGACCGCGCGTTTCGCCGAGGCGTTTGAGCAGGTCGATGGTGGCGTTGGTATCGGCGCGCGACATGCCCGCCGTCGGTTCGTCCAGCAGCATGAGTTTGGGGTCTTGGCTCAGGCACATCGCCATTTCGAGCCGCCGTTTGTCACCGCGCGACATGGCATCGGCAATCTCGTGGCGTTTTTCGTAGAGGCCGATTTCCTGTAAGACCGCTTCGGCGTGGTCCTGCACGTCCTTTTCGCGGTCGGCGCGGTTCCACCAATTGACCTTGAACGACCCGTCGCGGCTGGCGAAGCTGGGGATCATCACGTTTTCCAGCAAGCTGAGATCACCGAAGATCTCAGGCGTCTGGAACACGCGGCTGACGCCCGCCTGGTTGATTTCGTGCGGTTTGATGCCGAGCAGGGATTTGCCGTCGAACATGACGGTTCCGGTATCGGGGATCAAACGGCCCACGAAGCAGTTGAGCAGGGTCGATTTACCGGCCCCGTTGGGACCGATGATCGCGTGTACCTTTCCCTCTTCGATGGAGAGATTCACGTCATTGAGAGCCTGAAGACCGCCGAAGCGCTTCGAGACGTTGCGGACCTGTAGGATTGCCATGGTTTCCGTGCCTTTCCTATTCCGCAGGCGTGGTGGTGGGGGGAGGGGATGCGGCGGGCGGAGCCTTTTTCTTGCGCCGTCCGATGCCGAACAATCGCTTGCCCCCCTCGACCAGACCGCCCGGCAAGAAGATCACGACGATCATGAACAACAGGCCAAGTGTCAGGTGCCAGCCCTTGCCCGTGAATAGGCCCAGAACGGTCACGACCGCATCACCGGCGGTTTCTGGCATGAAGGCGAACCATTTCTGGAGCAGACCTTCGTTGATCTTGGACAGGATGTTTTCCATGTACTTGATCAAACCCGCGCCCAGAACCGGGCCGATCAGCGTGCCGACGCCGCCGAGAATGGTCATCAGGACGACCTCGCCCGATGCGGTCCAGAACATGCGCTCCGGCCCGACCTGCGTATCCATCGCCACGAGCAAGCCCCCGGCCAGACCAGCATACATGCCGGAGATGACAAAGGCGGCCAGCGTGTAAGGCTTGCTGTTCACGCCGGTGTAGTTGAGGCGGTTCTGGTTGGTCTTGATCGCGCGCAGCATCATGCCGAAGGGCGAGCGGAAGATGCGGATCGACAGGTAGAAGGCGACCAGCATGATGACGGCGGCGAGGTAGTAACCGGCATTGAAGGTGAAGACCCAGCCGTTCCAATCCCACTGCCAAGACGTGCCCATCTCGATGCCGAAGAAGTTAGCGCGCGGTGTGACACCCGACCCGATTGCGGCATCGAGGATGCGCGGATCGCTGAGTTTTGGCTGCAAGCCGGTTTCGCCGCCCGTGATCGGGGTCAGCACCGAATAGGCTAGCGCGTAGGACATCTGGGCGAAGGCCAGCGTCAGGATCGAGAAGTAGATTCCCGACCGGCGCAGGCAGATATAGCCGACGACGAGGCTGAACAGACCCGCCACGATGACGGAGATGATGATCGCCGGGACGACATTCATCGTCAGCAGTTTCATCATCCAGATCGCGGCATAGGAACCGACCCCCAGAAAGGCCGCATGGCCAAAGGAGAGATAGCCGGTCAGGCCAAACAGGATATTGAAGCCGATGGCGAAGATGCCGAAGATCACGAAGCGCTGCATCAGGTCGGGATACCCGCCGTTGAACTGCGCCAGCGATGAACCCTCTGGGAAGGGGTTGAGCAGGAACGGGGCGAGCATCGTCAGCAGGGCGACCACGATCAGCAGGAGCGTGTCGTTGCGGTTCAGGCCAAACATGGGTCAGTCCTCCATCACACCCTTGCGACCCATGAGGCCGCGCGGACGGGTGAGCAGGATGATGATCGCAACAAGATAGATGACGATCTGATTGATTCCGGGCAGGTAGTCGATCACCTGCGACATGGACGCGATACTTTCCAAGATGCCGAGCAGAAAGCCCGCGAGCACCGCCCCGGCCATGCTGCCCATACCGCCGACGACCACGACCACGAAGGAGAGGACGAGGAAGTCCATGCCCATATGATAGTTCGGGGCGTTGATCGGGGCGTACATCACCCCGGCCAGTCCCGCGACGCAGGCAGCGAGGGCGAACATCAGCGTGAACCGCTTGTCGATGTCGATGCCGAGCAGGCCGACGGTCTCACGATCCGCCATACCGGCGCGGACGACCATGCCGAAGGTGGTAAACCGCAGAAACGCGAAGACCGCACTGATGATGACGACGGCGAAGCTGAAATAGATCAAGCGCCAATAGGGATAGATGATGGTGTTCGGGTCGAGGCCGACCAGCGCGCCGAAATCGAAGGAGCCGGTGAAGGCGGGTGGGGCGGGCGTCTGAATCGGGTTGGCCCCGAAGAAGTATTTCACGATTTCCTGCAACACGATGGCAAGGCCGAAGGTCACGAGGATCTGGTCGGCATGGGGGCGTTTGTAGAAGTGGCGGATCAGGCCGCGCTCCATCGCGTAGCCGATCGCGAACATGATGGGGATCGAGAAGAGGATCGCCAGCGGCACCGACCAGTCGATGATCGTCTGTCCCGCCGCCTCACCGAACCATTGATGCATATACGGCAGGTCCACCTTGAGCGGATTGCCGAGGAAGTCGGTCCGGGTTTCGTCGATGACCGTCTTGGAAAAGCTGAGTAGCCGAGAAAGCACAACGGCACAGAACGCGCCGATCATGAACAATGCCCCGTGGGCGAAGTTCACGACCCCAAGCGTCCCGAAAATCAGTGTCAGGCCAAGGGCGATGAGCGCGTAGGCCGACCCCTTGTCGAGACCGTTGAGTATCTGGAGAAGAATGGCATCCATCGTCGCCGCCCCACCGAAATAATCGAAAATGACCCGCCGCAGCGGGTCGGAAGGATGTGGATGGCCCGAAGGCCATCCACGATACGAGCGACTTAAGCGCCGGTGTTACAGGTGCCGAGCGTGGCATCCGCGCCACCCATCTGTGGGTGATCTGGCGAGTACCAGACTTTCGACATCGGGGTGACTTCGACGACTTCGAGAAGGTCGAACTCGGATTCGGGGTTTTCTTTCCCTTTCACGACGAGCACGTCCTTGAAGCACTGGTGATCTTCCTTGCGGTAGATCGTCGGGCCGTTGCCCAGACCGGAGAAGAAGAAGCCTTCGAGGGCCTCGACAACGCCGCATGGGTTGAACGTGCCGGCACGCTCACAGGCATCCGCATAGAGGAGCGTCTGCACGTAGGTCGTGTGCGCGGCCTGCGATGGTGGGAAGCCGTATTTGGTGCCGAAGGATTTCACGAAGGCTTTCGAGCCTTCATCCTGCAGCGACCAGTGCCAGTTCGTCGAACCGAAGATGCCCTTGACGTTCGCGCCTGCACCCTTTGCCATCAGGCGGGAGTAGAGCGGAACGACGATTTCGAAGTTCTTGCCGTTCACCTGCTTGTCGCGCAGACCGAACTGGACGGCGTTGGTCAGCGAGTTGACCATGTTGCCGCCGTAGTGGTTCAGGACCAGCACATCCGCACCCGACTGAAGAACCGGCGCGATGTAGGAGGAGAAGTCGGTCTGGGTCAGCGGGGTCTTGACGGTGTTGACCGTCTCCCAGCCCATGCCTTCGGTCGCCTGCGTGACGGCTTCCTCGGTCGTGTAGCCCCAGTTGTAGTCGGCGGTCAGGTGATAGGCCTTGCGGTCCTTGCCGTAGGCATTCGCCAGAACCGGCGCGAGGGCGGCACCCGACATGTACGAGTTGAAGAAGTGACGGAAGCCGTTGGCCTTGCGGTCCTTACCGGTCGTGTCGTTCGAGTGGGTCAGACCCGCCATGAACATGATGCCGGTTTCCTGGCAGAGCGCCTGAACGGCCACGGCCACGCCGGAGGACGAACCGCCGGTGATCATCACTGCGCCGTCTTTTTCGATCATCGACTTGGCCGATGCGCGGGCGGCGTCGGATTTCGTCTGGGTGTCGCCCGTGACGTATTCGACTTTCTTGCCGAGGATGCCGTTACCCGTGAGCGCCTTCGAGGAGAAGGTGTTCATCATGCCGCCATCGCCGCCACCGTTCAGGTGCTCGACAGCCAGTTTGTAGGCGCGCAGTTCGTCTGCACCCTCGTCGGCATAGGGGCCGGACTGGGGGACGTTGAAGCCGAGGGTGACGGACTTGCCCGTCGGGGCGTTCAGATACCCGCTATGCATCTCGGCGCGGGCGCTGTGCGTGAAGAAGGTCGGCGCGGCGAGGCCCGCTGCACCGAGGGCCGCACCGCCCTTGAGAAGTCCGCGACGGCCAATCGTTTTGTTGGAACCGGTCATTGAGTTTCCTCCGGAATGATTATCGTTTTGGATGACATCAGATGCAGTGTGCATCCATCACATCAATCGTTTGCATAGAGCGCCTGCGTCAAACCCGCAACAATGCGTTGTATTTCTTGCGCAATTTTGTAAAACTATGGCGCAAAATATGTCGCTACGTGTAAATTCTTTACACTTTGGTAAGTTTCGAGGACCGCGCCCATGCCCGCCCTACCCATCGGCCATCGCATTCGTGCGCGGCGCAAGGAAATCGGGATCACCCAGACGGCGCTGGCCAAAAGCCTTGGTATTTCCGTCTCCTATGTCAACCTGATCGAGCATGACAAGCGGAGCATCGGGGGCGCGCTGCTCAACCGGCTGTCGGAAGCGTTGGGGTTGGAGACGGGGGCGCTGGACGGGGCGCAGGAGCGGCGGGTGCTGGATGAGCTGGCCGAGATCGCGGCGACCGTGGCGCAGGGGGTCGAGCCGGAAAGCGCGCGCGACCTGCTGGCCCGGCACGAGCCTTGGGCGCGCACGCTGCTGATGCTGCACCGGGGGGCGGTGCGGGATCAGGGGATGATCGCGGCGCTGTCGGATCGGCTGAATCAAGACCCGGTGCTGAATGCGTCGGTCAATGACATGCTCAGTTCGGCGACCGCGATTCGGTCGGTGGCCGATATCTTGGCCGAAACGCCCGATCTGGAAAGCGCCCAGCGCGCGCGCTTCGATGCCATCGTGCAGGAGGAAGCGGCGCGGTTGTCGGATGTGACGCGCACGCTGGCGAAGGTGTTTCAGGAATCGCAGGCCGATGTGCGCGGATTGTCGGGACCGGAGGAGGTGGATGATTACCTCTATCGCCGCTCGAACCACTTTCCCGCACTGGAGGCGTTTGCCGAGCGGTTGGCCATCGACCCGCACCCCGCGCCGATGATCGCTTATCTGGAAAATCGGCACGGTATTCGGCTGCGCCGGATCGCCTCGTCGGAGATGCCGAGCGATACGACCCGTGCGAGCGCGTATGATGCCGAGGCGCGCACGCTGACCATTGCCGAAGGGGTCGCGCCTGCGACGATCCGGTTTGAGCTGGCGCGCAAAATCGCGGTGATGGAGGCGGGGGATGCCATCGCGGCGGAGATCGAGGGCGCGCCGGAGCTGGCCTCCGAATCCGGGCAGGCGAGGGCGGGGCGGGCGCTGGCGGCCTATGTCGCGGGGGCGATTACGATGCCCTATGCGGCGGTTCACGAGGCCGCCGAGGCGTTGCGCTACGATATCGACGCCCTCGCCGTGCGTTTCGGGGCCAGTGCGGAGCAGCTATGCCATCGGTTCACGACGCTGAAACGGCCCGGTGCGGAGGGGGTGCCGTTTGCCATGCTGCGCGCGAATGCCGCCGGATACCTGACCAAACGCTTTCCACTGCCGCGCCTGCCGATGCCGCGCCACGGGGGGGCCTGCCCGTTATGGGCGGTGTATTCGGCCATGCAGACGCCGGATTTGCGGGTGGCGCGGATTGCGGAATTTCCTAATGGCGAGCGGTTTTTCATGTTGGCCCGCGCCACCCGCCCGCAGGCGACGGCCTATGGTCAGACGCGGCCTAGCTTTGCGCTGATGCTGGCCTGCGAAATCGTCCATGCGGATCGGCTGGTCTATTCGGCGGGGATGGATCTGAGCGCGTCGGGATTGGCCGATCCGGTGGGATCGACCTGCCTGCTCTGCCCACGCACGGGCTGCGCGCATCGTCAGGAGGCGTCGATCCGAATGCGGGCGACGTGAAGGGGAGCATTGTAGGAGCAGCAGGGCAATCGCTCGAAAAAGTTGTTCGCCGCCCCGCACTCGGATGGCCCCGCGCAGCGGCGGGGCCTCCTTATACCAGTGGCGGAGATCAATGACCGCTCTGTTCCGGGCGCAGACCCGGAACCCCGATAGGCGGAGCGCGGTTCTGCTAGGCTCCGGGTCTTTGCCCGGAGCAGAGTGAAACGTGAAAACGGTCGGCGATTGCCGTGGCTTTGGCAGCGCGCGCTTGACATTTGTTGGTTTTTCATATCGTTTGTTCATGTTTTGTTTTTAAGGAGGAGACGCGCCGTAAATGAGTTGGACCCGCTGCATCGAGATCAATCGCCTAGACCTTCTGCCCACTGTGGCGAGGATTCTAGCGATGTTGGGCGGTGGGGAGACGGTGTTGCGGCATGTGCATCTGGCGATTTTGGCACTGCTGCTGCCAGCGGAATCGGCGCTGCGGCGGCTTATCGCGATTGCGGCGAAGGATATCGTGGTGAAGCCTCGCGCGAAGCGCGCGCCTCCATCGGGGAAGATTCCGAAAGGGTCGGGCGGGCGTAAGCCTGTTTTCGTCGTCATTGATCCGCGCAAGGAGGTTGGACCGCCGAAGCAGAAGAAGGCTCCGGGATTTGGGCCGAATGTGCGGGGATTCGATGATTTGGACATCTCGCCGCCGGGACGTGTGGAGATTTTGCCGGATGATCCGGTATCGGCTGCTGCACTTCGCCGTCGGGTCGAGGCTTTGGTCGCGGCGATGAACGATATTCCGGGGCAGGCAAAGCGGCTGGCGCGAAAGCAGGCCGGGATGAAAAGACCGCTTCGGGTGATGCGTCCGGGTCGGCCACCGGGGCATATTGCGCGGGGAAAGCGACCCATCGATCTGCTGCTGGCGGAGGTGCATCAACTGGCGTTGATGGCATTGGCGGGCGAGAAAGCGCCTCCGTAGGAACAGGTTTCAGGGCGAGATTTGTGACCACCGCCGCTGGGCGGGGGGTGGTTTGGCGTGTCCGCTGGCTAAGATTCTGCTAGGCACGGAGAGGAGGAGGGTGCGTGGAAATTTTCCGGCGATTACCTTTGATGAATCACTGAAATGCTGGACAAAAGCGCACGGGCGGGCAGAGTTGCGCAAAAGGATGGTGCAAAGACACCGTGGGGGGAGGAAAGATCGTGGCCCAGCGCGTACTCATCGCGGAGGATGAAAGCAATATCGTCGAATCCCTGCGTTTCGTACTGATGCGCGAGGGATACGAGGTCAGCCATGCGCTGGACGGGGCCGAAGCCTTGTCGCTGGTACGGCGCGAAACGCCCGATGCGCTGGTGCTGGACCTGATGCTGCCAAAGCTGTCGGGCTATGACGTGCTGAAGGAATTGCGCGCCGATGTGGCAACCCGCGCCCTGCCGATCCTGATGCTGACGGCCAAGGGGCAGGCGCATGATCGGCAGGCGGCGGAGGATCTGGGCGTCGATGCCTTCATGACCAAGCCTTTCGCCAATAGCGATGTGGTTGCACAGATCGCCCGCCTGCTCGGTTCCGATGCGTGAGGGGGGCCGGGCGCGCGACTTGGCCCTGATCGTGCCGGTCATCGGGCTGTTCGCGCTGATGCCGCCGCTGGTAGGATTGTTCGTGGGGGGTGCGGTGGCCGGGGTGCCGCTGATCCTCGCCTATCTGTTCGGCGTGTGGCTGGCGCTGATCTTCGTGGCGCTGCTGCTGGCGCGGCGGTTGAAGGGGCAAGCGGAGGCGAGGGATGAGAGCGGGTCTACGGCCTCCTCGTAACACGCCGGTCCAAGGCGGCGAAAAGGGCGCATTATGGATATAAGCCAGCTTGCCCTGATCGCCGCCTTGGGCTTTGCGGGATTGTTGTTCCTGATCGCCTTTCTCGCCGACCGGGAGGGGCGGCCCCGGTGGCTGGCCTCGCCGGTGGTCTATACCCTGTCGATTTCGATCTATTGTACGTCATGGACGTTCTATGGCGCGGTGGGGTCGGCGGCGCGGAACGGGCTGGAATACCTGACCATCTATCTTGGCCCTACCCTCGTCTTCATCGGGTTCTGGGCGCTGCTGCGCAAGATTTTGCGGATCGCGAAACGCGACAGCATCACCTCCATCGCGGATTTCGTGTCGTCGCGCTATGGCAAGAGCGATTCGGTAGCGGCGGTCGTCACGATCTTGGCCCTGCTGGCGGCGGCCCCCTATATCGCCCTGCAAATCAAGGCGATTGCCGCCAGTTTTCAGGTGCTTGGCAGTGCGCCCGGCGACCTAACGGGCGCGGCGGCGGCGGCTCCCGATCCGGTCGTCGCCTTTTGGATTACCGCCGGGCTGGCGCTGTTCACCATCCTTTTCGGCACGCGCACCGTGGATATCAACGAGCGCCACCTCGGTGTGGTCGCGGCAATCGCGGTGGAGGCGCTGGTCAAGCTGGTCGCTTTGGTCGCGGTTGGGGCGCTGGCGGTCTGGGGGGTGGCGGATGGGCCGAGCGATTTGTTCGAGCGGATGGCGGATAGCGCGGTGCCGCTGGACACGCCGTTCGGGATGCGCTGGGTCGGGCTGATCCTGCTATCGGGGGCGGCGATCATCTGCTTGCCACGCCAGTTTCAAGTCACCATCGTCGAGAACGAACGAGAGGGTCATCTGTTCACCGCCGCATGGCTGTTCCCCCTCTATCTGCTGGTGATGAGCCTGTTCGTGTTGCCGATTGCGGTGATCGGGCTGGATGTGCTGCCCGAAGGGTCGAACCCGGATATGTTCGTGCTGACCATGCCCATTGCCGAGGGGCGCACGGATATCGCGCTGTTGGCATTCTTGGGCGGATTTTCATCGGGGACGTCGATGGTGATCGTGTCCTGTATCGCGCTGTCGACCATGATCTCGAACCACATCGTCATGCCACTGGCCCTGCGCTCTCCCGGCGCGCGATTGCAGGGCGGCGGGGATGTACGGCGGTTCCTGCTGGTGTCGCGGCGGTTGTCGATCTGCTTCATCCTGTTGCTGGGCTTCATCTACCTGCGCACGGGGGCGAGCGGTGAGGGCTTGGCCTCCATCGGCTTGATCGCCTTTGTCGGGGCCGCGCAAGTGCTGCCCGCTTTGCTGGGCGCGCTGTATTGGGAGGGGGCGAACCGGCGGGGGGCCTTGGCCGGGTTGATCGCCGGGGGGATCGTCTGGGCCTATGCGTTGTTCCTGCCCAATATATTTGGCGGCGTGGCGTGGTGGGATGCGCTGGCGGAGGCAGGACCGTTTGGGCAAGCATGGCTGCGCCCCGGCGCGTTGTTCGGATTGCAGACGGATGATGCGCTGATGCACGCGCTGTTCTGGAGCCTCACTTTCAACTGCATTGGCCTCGTCCTCGGGTCGCTGTCGCGCTTGCCGAACCCTATCGAGCGGTTGCAGGCGGCGCTGTTCGTGGGGGTGTTCCGCGAGGAAGCCGGGGCGGGGACGCTGCGTGGGGGGGCGGCCTCTGCCGATCAATTGTTCGATCTGGCGCAGCGGATCATGGGGGCGGATCGCGCCTATGATATCTTTCGCAGCTACGCGCGCGGGCAAGGGGCGGCGACGGAATTTCCGACCGTGGATGACGCCTTCATCGCCCATCTGGAACGGCGCATGGCGGCGAGCGTCGGGGCGGCCTCGGCCCGTGCGATGATCCTGAGCGTGACGGGCAGCGAGACGATCAGCCTCGACGAATTGGTGCGGATCGCCGATGAGACGGCGCGGCTGATGACCTATACCTCCGAAGTGACGCGCAAGTCAGACGAGATCGAGCGGGCGGCGACGCAACTTAAAGCTGCAAATGATCGCTTGCGCACGCTCGACCGCCAGAAGGACGAATTTCTCAGTCAGGTCAGCCACGAATTGCGCACGCCGATGACCTCAATCCGGTCGTTCACCGAAATCTTGTCCGGCACGCATGATCTGAAGCCAGAAGAGCAGGAACGCTTTATCGGCATCATCCATGCGGAAAGCATTCGCCTGACCGGTTTGCTGGACGAAATCCTCGATATGTCCGTGATCGAAAGCGGCGATGGCGAACGGGCGCTGGAACCGGTGGACCCGGAAGCAGCGCTCGATCAGGCTCTCGATGCCTGCCTCGGTTTACTGCGAACGGGGGATGTGCGGGTCGAAACGGCGCGGGTTGATCGCGCGGTCTTGGTGCAGGGCAATCTTGCGCGGTTGAGTCAGGTGTTCATCAACATCCTATCGAATGCGGTGAAGTACAATACGAACGACGCGCCGGTGATCCATGTGGAAAGCCAGGTTACAGCCGACGACTATATCGTCGTAATTGCGGATAATGGCGCGGGTATTCCGCCGGAAGAGGCGCAGACGGTATTCGACCGATTTTCGCGAGGGCGCACGGCGGGGACGCAGATCGGTGCGGGGCTGGGGCTGGCCATCAGCCATGCCATCGTCACCCGCAGCGGCGGCACTCTGCGCCTGTTGCCCGGTTCGGGGGGGGCGCGGTTCGAGGTGCGGCTACCACTGTCAGAGGCCGAATCGCTCGCATAGTCGATCGAGATCATCGAATGAGGTGTAGCTGATCTGGATCGTACCCTTGCCGTTGGCGGCGGGTTTCAGCACGACCTGCGCCTCTAGCGCAGCGCTCAGATCGCCTTCTAGGGCGAGGGTGTCGGCGTCTTTCGCGGGTTCGGCGGGCTTGCCAGAGGCCGACCGGCGTACGGGGGCAACGCGCTTTTCGACGTCACGCACCGACAGTCCCTTGGCGATGATCTCGCGCACAATGCCCCCGGCATCGGTTGCCCCGATCAGTGCGCGGGCGTGGCCAGCGGAGATATCGCCAGAGCGCAGGGCGTCGCGGACCGCATCGGGCAGACGGACGAGGCGCAGGGAATTGGCAATGTAGCTGCGCGATTTGCTGACCGCCTCGGCAAGCTGTTCTTGGGTGTAGCCATGGGCCTGCATCAAGCGTTCGTAGCTTTCCGCCTCCTCCACCGGGTTCAGATCGACACGCTGGATATTCTCGATCAGCGCGACTTCGAGGGCTTCGGTATCGCTGAATTCCTGAACCAGAACCGGCACTTCATGCAGCGGCGCGCGCTGGGCGGCGCGCCAGCGGCGTTCGCCTGCAACAATCTCGTAGCGCGGTGTCTCGCGCGGATTGCGACGGACGAGGATGGGTTGCAGGACGCCTTTGGCCCGCAGGGAGTCGGCAAGAGAACCGATTTCTTCGTCGGTGAATCGTTTGCGCGGCTGGTCTGGGTTTGGCTCGATATCGGATATCGAAACGATTTCAATGCCTT
This sequence comes from uncultured Neomegalonema sp., assembly GCA_937974055.1. Taxonomy (GTDB): domain Bacteria; phylum Pseudomonadota; class Alphaproteobacteria; order Rhodobacterales; family Rhodobacteraceae; genus JAHDDY01. The sequence continues at coordinate 19,504 of CALJIU010000169.1, forward strand.
GTACTTTTTCAACGACCGGCGCGAAATCATCGCCCATCAGGGCGGACAGGCCCTTGCCGAGACCTTTGCGGGGGGGCTTTGCTGCCATGGGGGCGGTCCTTTCGTTCAGGCTGCGATCAGGTCGCGTTCGCGGCGCAGCAATTCGCTGGCGAGCTGGATATAGGCTTGGCTACCGGCGCAGGCATGGTCGTAGAGCAGCGCAGGTTTACCGTGGGACGGAGCTTCGGAAATCCGCACATTTCGGGGGATGACGGTCTTGTAGACGACATCGCCCATATATTCGCGCACATCCTGCGCCACCTGCCCCGACAGGCGGTTGCGGGCGTCGTACATGGTGAGGACGATGCCCTGTATCTCCAACGAAGGGTTGAGCGTGGTTCGCACGCGCTCGATGGTGCGTAAAAGTTGGCTAAGACCCTCCAGCGCGTAGAACTCACATTGCAAGGGCACGAGCACTGCATCTGAGGCGGTCATCGCATTGACGGTAACGAGGCTGAGGGATGGCGGACAATCTATGACGATGTAGTCGTAGCGTTCCGCAACCGATCCACCCTCCTCCGCCGTATTCAGCGCGTCGGCCAGCAGATGTGCCCGGCGCGAATCTTCGACGATTTCGAGATCAACACCGGACAAGTCCGCCGATGCCGGGACGATATCGAGGCGCGGCACGCGGGTTTCGTGAATCGTGTCGATCAGCGATGTCTCACCAATCAGCGTTTCGTAGGATGTGTGACGGCGTTCGGAAATCGACAGGCCCAGCCCAGTACTGGCATTGCCCTGAGCATCTAGGTCGATCAGCAGCACGCGCTTACCAACGGCGGCGAGGGCCGTGCCGAGATTGACCGCCGTGGTGGTCTTGCCTACGCCACCCTTTTGATTGACGATGGCCAGAATACGCCGCGTGTCGCTCTGCCTGTCAGGATGCCCCATCGGATGACTGCCTCTCTTGAAAATCCGTAATCCGCAGGATCACAGATGCGGGATCGACGCGACTTTCGCGCACCTTCACCTCCATGTGCCAGTCTTTTGCCGCTTTGGTCAATTCCGATTCGTACCGCGCCCCTTTGTGCAGCAACGCGATGCCGCCGGGGCGCAGAATTGGGCGTGCGAGGGGCAGCAACATCGGTAGCGGCGCGAAACCTCGGGCAGTGATGACATCCGCTTCACCGTCATAGGACTCGACCCGGTCGGTGATGACCTGTGCTGGGGCGGATGTTTCGCGGATCACTTCGCGCAGGAACGTACCCTTTCGCCGGTCGCTCTCGATCAACGATACCGTCAGGCCGGGGCGCAGATCGGCGGCGATGATTGCCAGTACCAGCCCCGGAAATCCGGCCCCGGAGCCAAGATCGGCACAATGCATGGCATCCTCCGGCAGCATGGGGAATAGTTGTGCGGAATCGAGGACATGCCGCTTCCACAAACCATGCAGCGTGCTATCGGCGACGAGATTGATCGCCTTGTTCCATTTGCGCAGTCGGGCTTCATAGGTTTCGAGACGCGCAATTGTTTCACGTGAAACAATCAGATCATCGAACAGTTCGGTCTCGTTCATCCGGCGGCCTTTGCGGTGGTCACGTGTTTCACATGGGCGAGCAATGCCGTCAGAGCCGCCGGGGTCACACCGGGGATACGCGATGCCTGCCCCAGCGTGGTTGGGCGAACGCTCGACAGTTTTTCGATTACTTCACCTTTCAGCCCGCCGATAGCGGTATAGTCGATACTGGCGGGGATATGCAGGGATTCATCACGCTTGAACGCCGCAACATCAGCGGCCTGTCGGTCGACATAGCCGGAATAAAGGGACTCGATGCGGAGTTGGGTAAGGATCGGTGGGGAAACCGCGCTGACCTCCGGCCATATCTGTGCAAGGCGGTCATCGGGGAGGTCGGCATACCCGATTAGCTCGAATGCCGTGCGGCGGCGGCCATCTTGGTTGATACTCAGGCCGTGGGAGCGGGCGTCCTTTGGCGTGATATTCAGGTTTTCTAGAAGCGCGCGACCGTCGCTCAATGCCGATTGTTTCACGTGAAACAATTCGGCGCGCTTTGCGCCGACGCATCCGTGGGTGATGCCCTTAGCGGTGAGGCGTTGGTCCGCATTATCCGCGCGCAGGGATAGCCGGTATTCCGCGCGGGAGGTGAACATGCGGTACGGCTCGGTCACGCCTTGGGTGACGAGATCGTCGATCATCACGCCGATATACCCTTCGGAACGGTCGATCAGCATCGGCGCGCTATCGGATACCAACGCCGCCGCATTCAGCCCCGCCATCAAGCCTTGTGCGGCGGCTTCTTCATACCCGGTCGTGCCGTTAATCTGCCCCGCGAGATAAAGGCCGGTCATGCCCTTGAGTGACAAGGTTGGATCAAGGGACTTCGGATCGACGTAATCGTATTCGATGGCATAGCCCGGCTGCATGATCTTGGCATGTTCAAGGCCGGGGATCGTGGCGATGAACTCGGCCTGCACATCGGCGGGCAAGGATGTGGAGATGCCGTTGGGGTAGATCGTCGGATCGTCCAGACCTTCAGGTTCGAGGAATATCTGGTGGCTTTCGCGCTCGGCGAAGCGGACGACCTTATCCTCGATAGAGGGACAATAGCGGGGACCGACGCCGTCGATGCGCCCCCCGTAAAGCGCAGAACGAGATAGATTGCGGTCGATCACGGCATGGGTTTCGGGGGTGGTGCGGGTAATATGGCAGTCGATCTGGCGGTTCGGAATCGCATCTGTCAGGAATGAAAACGGCATCGGATCGACATCGCCGGGCTGGCGGTCGAGGCCGGTATAGTCGATGGTGCGGCTGTCGAGACGGGCAGGGGTGCCGGTCTTGAGGCGGCCCATCGGCAGGCCCATGCCGTAGAGGCGGTCGGCGAGAGCTTTTGCGGGCGGATCACCAACGCGCCCCCCGGCGGTGCGCTGATCGCCAATATGGAGAACGCCGTTCAGGAAGGTGCCGGTCGTCAGGACAACGGCCCCGGAGCGGTATTCGCCAAGGGGGGTGACGATGCCGGTGACGCGGCCTTGCTCGACGATCAGGTCGCTGGCTTCGGTTTCGATGATCGTGACGGCGGAGGCCGCGAACTCGGCCTGCATTGCTTTTCGGTAGAGGGCGCGATCGGCTTGAGCGCGGGGGCCGCGAACGGCGGGGCCTTTAGAGCGGTTGAGAAGGCGGAACTGGATACCGGCGGCATCGGCGACACGGGCCATTGCCCCGTCGAGCGCGTCGATCTCGCGGACCAAGTGGCCTTTGCCCAAGCCACCGATGGCGGGGTTGCAAGACATCTCGCCAATGCGATCCGCGCGGTGTGTGACGAGGGCCGTGTGCGCACCGACGCGCGCGGCGGCGAGTGCGGCTTCGCTGCCCGCATGACCACCGCCAATAACGATGACGTCGAAATCCGATTGTTTCACGTGAAACACTCCCACCAATCCTATTCGCCAAATTGTTTCACGTGAAACAATTTGCGGAGTCTCATTTTTTGAAAGCTGCGCAGGTTCAACACGATAGCCGTCGGAAGTGGTATTTCAGTACCTCATTTACCGAGGCAAAATTCCGAAAAGATCACGTCGAGCAGGCGATCTATGCCACGTTCGCCGGTGATGCGGCCTAAGGCTTCCCACGCTTCGCGCACGTCCTGCGCGCCGATTTCAGGAGCCGCTTTTAGCCTGTCGGGGGTGTCTGTGGCAAGGGTGGCGTAGCGGTTCAGGGCGTCGCAGGCATCGGTGAGGGCGGCGGCGTGGCGCTGGGTCAGGAGCAGGGCATCGGCGGGGGGATCGGTGACTGCGAGGGTGGCGGTCAGATGCTCGATCAGCGCGGGCAGGCCCATGCCGGTGCGGGCGGAGATGGCGAGGCCGTCGGTAGGATGCTCATCAGCCTTGTTCTGGACGGTCAGGTCGCCGGGTTGCAGCAGCGCGCGAATGGCTTCGGTGAGGGGGGCGTCATGGGCTTTTAGGGCGAGGCGGAGGTCGGCGGTGGTCGCGGCGCGCGTGGCCCGCTCGACGCCGATGCGTTCGATGGGGTCATCGGTTTCGCGGATGCCGGCGGTATCGACTAGAGTGACGGGATACCCAGCGAGGTCGAACTGAACCTCGATGCTGTCGCGGGTGGTGCCGGGAATGTCGGAGGTGATGGCGATGTCGCGTCCGCCCAAGGCGTTGATCAGGGTGGATTTGCCCGCATTCGGCGCACCGAGGATTGCGATGCGCCAGCCGGTGCGCAGGCGTTCGGATAGATGCGCGCCTGCGAGGTGGTCGGTGATTTCGGTGCGAACGCCAAGGATGGCGTCGGAGGCGATATCCCATGTTTCGTCGGGTATTTCCTCATCGGCGAAATCAATGGTGGCTTCGAGCAAAGCGAGGCCGGTGGTGAGGCGGGCGGACCAATCGCGGCATTTCTCGCCAAGGACGCCGGAATACTGGTGCAGGGCGGCGCGCTGTTGGCTGGCGGTTTCGGCACCGATCAGATCGGCAAGACCCTCAACTTGAGCGAGGTCGAGCCGGCCATTGTCGAAGGCGCGTCGGGTGAATTCGCCGGGTTCGGCTAGGCGCAAGCCGGGCAGGCGGGTGAGGGCGTGCATGACCGAGGCGACGACGGCGCGGCCCCCATGCAGGTGAAACTCGACGGATTGCTCGCCGGTAAAGCTTTCGCCCGCGACGAAGCGTAGGACGAGGGGGTGGTCGAGTGGTTCGCCCGTAGTGGGGGCGCTCAGGCGGCGCAGGGTGGCGCGGCGGGGTTCGGGCAGGGGGGCGGTGGTCAGGGCGTCAAGCGCGCTGTCGGCATCGGCACCGGAGACGCGAATGACGGCCACGCCGCCGGTGCCGGGGGGGGTGGCGAGGGCGAAGATGGTGTCCATTGGGGTGCCCTGCTCCCGTCCCTTTGTTCGTCTGTTCGCTAGCTTTAAATGCTTGATATAGTTAATGTTTTCGAGATATCAACATTGTCGGGCTGTTTGGGAATGCTGATGGGTGGACCCCCGCCTGCGCGGGGGTGACACTGTGCTTACGTGTTCATCGAGTTGAAGAAATCGCCGTTGGTCTTGGTCTGCTTGAGCTTGCCGAGCAAGAATTCCATCGCGTCGATCGTGCCCATCGGGTTGAGGATGCGGCGCAGGACGAACATCTTGGTGAGCGTGTCCTTGTCGACCAACAGCTCCTCTTTCCGCGTACCGGAGCGGAGGATGTCGATGGCGGGGAAAACGCGCTTATCGGCGATCTTGCGGTCGAGGATCAGTTCGGAGTTACCCGTGCCTTTGAATTCCTCGAAGATGACCTCGTCCATGCGAGACCCTGTGTCGATCAGGGCGGTGGCGATGATGGTGAGGGAGCCACCTTCCTCGATATTGCGCGCGGCACCGAAGAACCGCTTGGGGCGCTGGAGGGCGTTCGCATCGACACCACCCGTCAGCACCTTGCCCGATGAGGGGACGACGGTGTTGTAGGCGCGGCCAAGGCGGGTGATGGAGTCCAAAAGGATCACCACGTCGCGGCCATGCTCCACGAGGCGTTTCGCCTTGTCGATGACCATCTCGGCGACCTGCACGTGGCGGATGGCCGGTTCGTCGAAGGTGGAGGAGATGACCTCGCCCTGCACCGTGCGCTGCATGTCAGTCACTTCTTCTGGGCGTTCGTCGATCAGAAGGACGATCAGGTAGCATTCGGGATGGTTGGCGGCGATGGATTTGGCGATGTTCTGGAGGAGGACCGTCTTACCCGTGCGCGGGGGGGCAACGATCAGGCCGCGCTGGCCCTTGCCCATTGGGGCGACGAGTTCGATGATGCGACCCGATTTGTCCTTGAGGGTGGGGTCTTCGATTTCCATGACGAGGCGTTCGTCGGGGTAAAGCGGGGTCAGGTTGTCGAAGTTGACCTTGTAATTGGCGCGCTCCGGCTCCTCGAAATTGATGGTGCTGACCTTCATCAGCGCGAAGTAGCGTTCGCCGTCCTTGGGGCTGCGGATCACGCCCTCTACCGTATCGCCGGTGCGCAGGGAGAAGCGTTTGATCTGCTGCGGGCTGACATAGATGTCGTCGGGACCGGGCAGGTAGTTCGCCTCAGGGCTACGCAGGAAGCCGAACCCGTCCATGAGCACTTCGAGCACGCCATGGGCGGTAATCTCGGTTTCGCGCTCGGCCAGTTCCTTGAGGATCGCAAACATCATGTCTTGGCGACGCAGGGTGCTGGCATTCTCGATTTCGAGGTCTTCAGCGAATTTCTGAAGCTCGGTCGGGGATTTATCCTTGAGAACCTGGAGTTTCAGGGTCGAATCATCCATGCGGGGGAACTTTCGTATGGGGAAGGGCTGGCAATCAGCGGCGCTTTGGATATCGCGCGAGGGGGGAAGGGCGACAGTGGGATATAATTACACGCCGGGCGGCGTCATCACTGTTCGATAACGGCACGACTGCCGGTTGCCAGGCAAAATGTCAAGAAGATTTTGTCGATGGATCGGCTAACCTGCACCTGACATTTTCCAGCGCCGCAAGATTTATATTCACATCATGTTCCGATGAAGGGAAAGCGCGAACCGATCAAATCGGATCGCGCATCATTATTGCTAATTTTGGTGGGAATGACAGTGTGCGCAGACGGTCAAAGCGCTGCGATTTCGGCTAAGACGGCATCGGACACCTCGGCAGCGCCGCCTTTTGCACGGTTGGCGTGGCGCCGGGCACCGGGGAGTCTGGCCCCTTCCATATTCTCGATGCGGTTGAGGATGGAATCGCCATGCTCGGCCCAACGGTCGCCACTGCTGGCTTGTGCAGGGTCGATAGCGAGGACGAACTCGCCGCCGACGGGCGGGCCACCATCGCCGTTATGGGCGGCCTTTGCCTCGTGGCTAAACCGCTCGCCGATGAGGGAGGAGGACATGAGTTCGACCATCAGGGCGATGGCGGACCCCTTGTAGCCACCAAAGGCTAGCTGGACGCCGCCGTCCAAGATTTCGCCCGGATCGGTGGTGTCGTTGCCGTCCTTGTCGATGCCAACGCCGATGGGCACCGGCTGGCCGTCGCGGCGATGGATCATCACATCGCCCCGCGCCATCGTCGAGGCGGCCTGATCGAAGGCCAGCGGGGCTTTGCCGGGGCGTGGCCATGCGAAGGCCTGCGGGTTGGTTCCGAACAGGGCTTCACGGCCCCCGGCGGGCGCGACATAGGGCATGGCTTGGGTCATGGCCATCCCGACCAGACCAGCCTCGGCCAGCATCTCGACCTCTGGCCAGAGGGCAGCGAAATGGTGAGTGCGGATCACGCCGCACATGGCGATGCCCTGCCGCCGGGTCATACCGATGAGCGGGTCGCGCATGACTTCCAGCGCCAGCGGGGCGAAGCCGTCGTCGCCGTCCACGCGCAGGATGCCGGGGGCCATCTCGATGGCGGTCGGGGCGGCGTCGCCCTTGACCCGGCCCGATTTCAGCGCCTTGACGTAGCCGGGCAGGCGGAAGAGGCCGTGGGAATGCGAGCCGTCCCGCTCGGCCCCCGTGACGATGCGCGCGACCGCCCCCGCATTCGCCTCATCGGCCCCGAAGCGCATCAACGTGGTGGTCGCCAGTTCGGAAATCTCGTCCAGTTCCATCGTCGCCATTTGCGTCTCTCCCCTGTCGATAGCAGATAGAGTTGTCCGGTTTTGGTAGCACATCATTTGTCCGCTTCGATTGTGGTTTGTTCCGGGCCTCGTAGGGAGCGGCGGAGCCGCGACTGGAGAGGCCCGGAACAAACAGGCTTGCGTTGAAGCG
>CALJIU010000170.1 GCA_937974055.1 uncultured Neomegalonema sp.
CAGGTCGCGCGCCTGCCGGTCGAATTCGACATCGCGTCCGAGTTCCGCTACCGCCAGCCGCCCCTGCCCAAAGGCGGCGTCGCGATCTTCGTCAGCCAGTCGGGCGAGACCGCCGACACCCTCGCCGCCCTGCGCTACGCCAAGGAGCACGGCCAGAAGATCGTCGCCGTCGTCAACGCCCTCGAATCCTCGATGGCCCGCGAGGCCGACCTCGTGCTGCCCATCCATGCCGGGCCGGAAATCGGCGTCGCCTCGACCAAAGCCTTCACCTGCCAGTTGATGATCCTCGCCTCCCTCGCCGTCGCCGCCGCCCGCCAGCGCGGGTCCATCGACGCGGCGGAGGAGACGCGGCTGGTGCGTGCCCTCTCCGAAGTCCCACGCCTCCTGTCCGAAGCCATCGCCAGCGAAGCGGTCATCGAAAAGCTGTCCTATGAACTGGCAAAGGCCCGCGACGTCATCTATCTGGGGCGCGGCCCGCAATTCCCCATCGCGCTGGAAGGCGCGCTAAAGCTCAAGGAAATCAGCTATATCCACGCCGAGGGCTATGCCTCCGGCGAGTTGAAGCACGGACCCATCGCCCTGATCGACGAGAACGTCCCCGTCGTCACGCTGGCCCCGCGCGACCACCTGTACGACAAGACCGTGTCGAACATGCAGGAGGTCATGGCCCGCGCGGGCAAGGTGCTGCTCATCTCCGACGCCGCCGGGATCGAACACGCGGGCGAGGGCTGCTGGCGCACGCTGACCATGCCCGACTGCGACCCCTTCGTCGCCCCCATCGTCTATGCCGTGCCAACCCAGTTGATCGCCTATCACACGGCGGTGGCCAAAGGCACGGATGTGGACCAGCCGCGCAATCTGGCCAAATCGGTGACGGTGGAGTAGCGGTAAGCGCTGACATTTCTGTATGCATCCCCGGATGCACTGCAACATGCAATGTTGCTGTGCTGATCCGGGGTCTGTGTCGGTGGAGCAAGGCCCCGGATAACGTTACACGTTTCCGGGGATACCTTTCACCTCAAACCGGCGGAGGGGCCAGCTTGTCGTAGCGGCCCGGCAACGGGCGCGGATCGGTGGGGCGATCCATGCGCGGGTCGTGGACCAGCCGCAGTTCCAGCGTCACCGCATCCGCCCAATCCCGTTCGATGCTCCCCGCCGTGCCAAACCGCTGCCCCGATTCCCCGGTCAGGCCCGTCACCCCCGCCCCAAGGCGCGATTCCGGGCGAGTCATCTTGCGCTGCGAGGGCATGGCGTAGCCCTGCGCCATCCCCTCATCCGCCATCATCTCGCTTTCGGCCCCGTCATAGCGCGGCGTGGGCGCATAGGGCGTCGGCACCGGATACACCCGCTCGACCTCCGGGATGAACCGCACCGAAACCCGCCCCTTGTCCGACCGCGTCACCTGCCCGGAGCCAACCGCATACCCCTCCGACGACTCCGCGCGATAGAAGGTAAACCGCCCATTATCGTCGGCGGGCCGCTCGATACAGGCATTGCGATAAGCGGCCAGCCGCCACGTCCCCATCGGCAGCCCGTCGATGGTCAGCTCCGCATCCGCCGCACGCCCCAGATTGTTGCGGAAGCACACCGAATACACCGCCCCATGCTCCATCCGCACATAGCCGCGCCCATCCTCGCCCCGCTCGCCGATGGACAGCGAAAACCCGCCCCCCGAAACCGCCTGCGCCTGTGTCGACAGCAGCGCGAGTGCCGCCGCGCCGAGTACCGATCTGATCGTCATGGGAAACCCTCCTGAACCTTTTGTCGCAGCCTGAATGCACTCAGTATGCGGCAAGGTTAGGGCGGATTGCGATGAAGTAACGGCCCGACCGTCACCCTCGGACTCGTTCCGAGGGTCCATCCATCCAACCTAGCAGAAAGATGGATCGTCGGAACGAGTCCGACGATGACCCGACCCATACACATACGGGCGGATCATGGCCCGAACACGAAAACCCGCGACGGGTGGATCATCCCCGCCTTGAACGTGCCCACCGCCACCGGCTCCCCCTCGAACATCGCCCAGCACGTCTCGCCATAGGCCAGATCGCCCCGCGCCTCGACCGGATTACCATTGCGCAGGCGCAGCGCCTCATCGGCCATCAGATCGACACGGGGCAGGTGCGCCAGCGCCGTCTCCACCGGCAATAGGTCGATGCCCGCCTCGCCCTCGCGCACCGCGTCGAGGATGCCGGGGTCGATCCCATCATCCACATGGAACGGCCCGGTAGACAGCCGCCGCAGCACCGTCACATGCCCATAACACCCCAATGCCTCGCCCAGATCCCGCGCCACCGACCGCACGTAGCCGCCCTTGCCGCAGGTCATCGCAAAACTCGCACTGTCTTTGTCCCGCGACACCATCTCCAGCGCCGAAACGTGCAGCGGACGCGCGGCCAGTTCCGGCACCTCCCCCGCCCGCGCCAGATCATAGGCCCGCGCTCCCTCCACCCGCACTGCCGAGAAGACGGGCGGCACCTGCATGATATCCCCCCGAAACGCGGGCAGAGCGGCGAGGATATCCGCCTCCGAAGGCCGCGCCGCGCTGGTATGCACCGCCTCCCCTTCCAGATCATCCGTCGCCGTCGCCGCGCCCCACCCCACCGTGAATTCGTAGCGTTTCGCCCCGTCCATCACATACGGCACCGTCTTCGTCGCCTCGCCAAAGGCCACCGCCAGCGCCCCGCTCGCCAGCGGGTCCAGCGTCCCCGCATGGCCCGCCTTTTGTGCTCTTAGCGCCCAGCGCGCCTTGCCGACGATATCGGTCGAGCCGGTGCCGACGGGCTTATCCACCACCAGCCAGCCGTGAACCGGATTGCCTTTCCTGCGCCGCGCCATGCCGCCCCCCCTTTGCCCATAAACAGGGCGCGAGGGTTAGCCGCTGATGCGGCACAGGTCCAGCCATACGGCTGTCGATAGCAGATAGAGTTGTCCGGTTTTGGTAGCACATCATTTGTCCGCTTCGATTGTGGTTTGTTCCGGGCCTCGTAGGGAGCGGCGGAGCCGCGACTGGAGAGGCCCGGAACAAACAGGCTTGCGTTGAAGCGGGT
>CALJIU010000171.1 GCA_937974055.1 uncultured Neomegalonema sp.
TCCACCGCAAAGGCCCGCGTTGCATGGGCCATCGCATAGCGGGGGCGGGGGGCGATGATCGCGGCATCCAAGCCCGCACCGCGCCAATCCGCCCCTTGCGCGACCAAAGCGGCGCGCGCCGAGCCATGCTCGATCATCGTCAGAAAGTCGGACGAACTGGCCATCACCAGCCGGTCGGGCGATGCCATGGCCGGATGCACGAGGCCCGCGACCTCTATACCGCCATCACCCTCGAAAACCGCGCCCAGCGCATCGGCAAGCGCAGCGACCGTGTAGGTTTCACCCATCCGTCTCTCCCGGAAAAGGCGCGGCTCAGGAATTTGCCCTCATGGCCCGCGCGAGGATTTCATCGCGGTTGTACACATCATCGCGGAAATGCAGAACCCCTGCTTCATCGACCCATGACGTTAAATAGACGAGGTTGATCGGAATGGGCCGGTCGAGTGGGACATTGGTTTCCTTGCCGTGGGCCAGCGTTTCCTCGATCATCTTGCCGGGATCTTCGGTTTGCTCTGACAGCAGCAGCCATGCGAGGGCGAAGGGCCGTTCGACCCGCACGCAGCCGTGGCTATAGGCACGGCTTTCGGCGGCGAAGAGGTGCTTGGACGGGGTGTCGTGCAGATAGACGCTGTGACCGTTGGGGAACATGAACTTCACATTGCCCAGCGCATTGCCCTTGCCCGGTTTCTGAACGACGGCGTAGGGCGCGACCGTCTTGGCGGTCAGGGACTTCCAATCCACCGTCGCCGGATCGACGGACTTCCCGCCCTTGAGCAGAATCATGTTGTTCCGCTTCAGGTACCCCGCATCCTTCTGCAACTCCGGCAGGATCTCACGGCGGATAATGCTCTTCGGCACCGTCCAAGTCGGGTTCAGGACCAGATAGCTCATATGGTCGAAGAATTCGGGCGTTTGGAGGCGGCGTTCCTTTTGGCCGATGACCACGCGGGCGTCATGCACCGGCGCGTTTGCGTCGTCATAGACCGTCATGCGGAAATCGGGTTGGTTCACCTCGATCCGCCGCCCCTGAAGACGCCCCTGCCGCCAGCGCAGCCGCTCAAGATTCAACATCGCCTGCGCCAGACGCATCTCCAACGGCGCATTCAGCGCGCGCATGGTGGCGGGGCCGACAATGCCATCGGCGGTCAAACCGTGGCGCTGCTGAAACGCCGCAACCGCCCCCATCAACCGCTCGTCATAGACGGCGATATCCGGATCGGGCGAGGTGCCGGACAGGTCCGGTTCGACGGCGAGATCACCCATCGCCATCAGGCGGCGACGTAACGCCGCAATATTCGCGGATGCCGCACCGGGAGAGTAATCCCCCGCCTGCACCCTGTCGCCCCAGCCCCCACGACCAACCTGCGCCATCATCCGCTGCACGGCGTCGTAGAGTTGGCGGTAGCGTGGGTTGGTCGGTGCCAGACCGTTGAGCAAACGCTCCACATCTGCGGTTCTCGCGGCGCGGGCCAGCAACTCGCCCAGATCGGCGCGGGCGGGATCGACATAGACCCCCGATTCCAGACTTTCGGGATCGACCATGCCGGAAACCAAATCGCTGCCGTAGCGCAGATACGCGATGGACAGCGCCCGCTCCAGCTTCTTGGCGGCGTTCAGATCGGGCGATGCCTCGAACGTCTCCAGCATCGCACGCAAGGATTGCGCACCGTAACGGGACGGTGCCAAACCATGCGCCGTTGCCGCCTCGAATCGAGCGATCAGCGCGCGGGCACGATCCAGATCGTCCTTACCACGCACCCATAGCATTGGCGCGCTTTCGCCCGATGCGAACAGATCGACCGACGATGCGAGCGGATCATACGTGCTCTGCAACGCGGCATCGCCTGTATTTTCGGTCGCCAGCGCAGGAAGAGACGCCCCTGCGGCACCACCGACAATTGCCAGAATCCCTAAAATTTTCAGCAACGAACCGCCCGTTGCGGTGCGGCGTAAACTGAACCGCAAACCTCGGCTGTCATGGTGCTTCCCAACACCAGCAGCGTTCCGGGGGGAACGGATCAAACCACCCGAACCCGCGCTACTGCATAACGAGAAGATCGTCTTGGGGACCATATTGATGTCAGCCACGCAACCACTCCGTTCCATATGCACCCGGCGAAGCCTCCTCGCAGGAGCCACCGCAACACTTATGCTTTGTCCGTTCCGGGGCGTTGAAGCCCGTGTTGGTGATCTTCGACGCATCAACCTTTACAACACCAAAACAGATGAGCGTCTTGATGCCATATATTTCGTACATGGTGAATACGTTCCGGATGTGATGTGGGAAATCAACCGCATTCTGCGCGATGTCCGGGCCGATGAGATAACGACCATCGATCCGCGTGTCATCGATATCGTCTCGGCAACCCACTACATGCTCGGCCACGACCGCCCCTTCTCGGTCATCTCCGGCTATCGCTCGCAGCGGACGAATGACATGCTGCGCAATCGGTCCCACGGTGTCGCGAAGAAGTCCTACCATATCAGGGGCATGGCAATGGACCTGCGCATGAGCGGAGTATCCGCCGAGCGAATTTCCAATATCGGAGAGGCCCTCGCGGCGGGCGGCGTGGGGCGCTATTCATCCTCGAATTTCGTGCATCTCGACAGCGGCCCGGTTCGCGAATGGGGCCGCTGAGGACAATGAAAAACGCCGCTCTCCAATCTGGAAAGCGGCGTTTTTCGTATCGATAACAATTCCGTGCAGCCCATGCCGCGCAGGGATTATTTCTCTTTCTTCGGGCGGTAGTTCGTCTTCTCGGTGATACGCGCCGACTTACCGCGACGATCGCGCAGGTAATAGAGCTTGGCGCGACGGACCTTACCACGACGAACGACCGTGATGCCTTCGATAGCGGGGCTGTACAGCGGGAAGACGCGCTCGACGCCCTCGCCGTAGGAAATTTTGCGGACAGTGAAGCCGCCATTCATCGTTTCACCGCCGCTGCGCGCGATGCAGACGCCTTCAAAAGCCTGCGTACGGACGCGCTCGCCCTCGCGGACATAAACCATGACGCGCAGCGTGTCGCCGGGCGCGAAATCGGGGATGGGGCGCTTTGCAGCGAGTTCGGCGCGTTGCTCTTCTTCGAGCTGTTGAATGACATTCATGTCGTCGATCCTTGTTATGGCCGCGTGTGCGACTCGTGTTTCGGGTCCGATTGCTCTGCCTCTTCAGCCGGGTCGAGTTCTGCATCGCCGGTAGCCGGTGTACAGAAGGCCCGCCAGAGATCGGGACGCCTTTCTTTCGTAACCGCCTGTGCCTGAGCCTGACGCCATGCGGCAACCTTCGCATGGTGACCGGAAAGAAGAATTTCCGGTATCGCCCTGCCCTCCCAGACGGGGGGTTTCGTGTATTGCGGATGCTCTAACAGCCCCGCGCTAAAACTTTCATCCTCGGTGGATTCGATCTTGCCCAGCACACCGGGCAGCAACCGCACCACCGCATCGAGCATCGCCATCGCCGGGATTTCACCCCCCGTATAGACGGCGTCACCGACGCTTATCTCTTCGACCCCGCGCGCCTCGATAACGCGCTGATCGATCCCTTCAAACCGCCCGCATAGCAGGCTGACCCCCTGCCCCTTTGACAATCGCGCCACGCGCTCTTGTGTCAGGGGCCGTCCCCTTGCGGAGAGGCAGATCACCGGCCAGAGGTCGCGGTCTTCGGGGACGCCCTTAAGCGAGGCATCAATGGCCTGCGCCACGATTTCGGGGCGCAACACCATACCCGGACCGCCCCCGGTGGGGGTGTCGTCTACAGAGCGGTGCTTATCACGGGCAAAGCTACGAATGTCCAGCGTTTCCAGCGTCCAAAGACGTTTTTCCAGCGCCTTTCCCGTCAAACTGATGCCTAGCGGGCCGGGAAACATCTCCGGGTACAGCGTCATCACCCGCGCTCGCCAGATTGGATCGGATTTTGCCCCCGATTCGTCCATCAGCGTGCGGGGCGAAAGGCTCGCGGCGATATTGCGCAATCCGTGGGAGCGAGACGTCACGCGCCCTTCTTCCCACTCATCGCCGCCATCATCGCCTGCATCGTCTCCATGCCCTTGCCGGACACGCCCATGATGCGGGCCATGTATTTTTCGGGATCGGCGAGCGTATCCATTTCGGCCTCGATACGGGTCGTCATCTCGGAAACGATCATATCGTTCATCGCCTCCACATCCGGCAGGCCGAGGAACTGCCGCGCTTCCTGCGGGGTGCAGTCTATGTCGATGGTCAGTTTCATGGCCTATCCTTCACGTCGTTTCGGTGCCGAGATCATATAACGCCTGCGCCATCGCCTCGATCTTATCCTGCCACGCCAGCTTTTCGAGCCAGTCATCGGGAATACCCTCCCGGCCATATACCCGCCCGGCGATCTGCCCCGCAATGGCCGCCACAGTATCGGCATCCCCGGCAAGGTTCGCCGCCAGCACGATACAGTCGCGGAACGAGCCGGTATTCTCGAAGGCCCAGAACGCCGCCTCATAGGAATGGCGGACGTAGCCGGTCGATTCGACCTGTCCGCGCGGCGTGGCCGGGTCCAGACGATGCAGCGCCATCGCCGGGTCGCCCGATTGCAGGAACGAGGCGAGGGAATAGGCGTATTCGTCACATTCATCCGCGCCATGCGTGATCTGGCTCTGCATGACGCTGACATCGGTGGCAAAGCGCAAGGATCGGTGGTGGGCGATGACGGCGGGGGCGAGCCGCATGATGCCACCATTCCCCGCGCTGTCCGGCTCGGTCGATCCAGCATAGGGGTCGCCGTCCCGCTCGAACCGCGCGAGCGCCGCCCGGATCGTCGTGCCGATATCGAAGCACGTGCCGGTCGGCGACATATATCCCTTGTCGCGCCAATCCACGAAGCGGCGGGCGCAGTCGGTAGCATCCCATCCCCGCCGCTCCAGCAGGCTTTGCCCCAAGCACAGCGCCATCGACGTATCGTCGGTCCAGATACCCGGTGCTAGCCCGAACGGCCCGCCCCCGACGATATCGGTGACGGGGGGCAGGCTATCGCGCGCCGAAAATTCCAGCGTCGTGCCGAGCGCATCCCCGACCGCGAGGCCGAGCAACATGCCCTTCGCCTCATCGAGCGCCAGGATCACGATTCGTCGCCGTCACCGACGGGCGGCACGACCACGATCCGCCCATCTTTGACATCCACGACCGGCACGAATTCGCGGGTGAAGGGGATCAGCACGCTCTCGCCGCCCCCGGCGGGCGAATACTCGATCATATCGCCCGCACCGAATTCCTGCACCGCCTTGACCTTGCCCAGCAATGTACCGCCCTCCTCCTCGACCCGCAGGCCCAGCAGGTCGGCATAGTAGAACTCGTCTTCATCGGGTGGGGGCAGGACGGCGCGGTCCACGTAGAGGCGTGTGCCTTTCAGGGCTTCGGCCTCCTCGCGGGTTGCAATGCCGGACATGCGGGCGGCGAACCCGCCCTTGATACTGCGCGTGACCTTCACATCGAAGCGACGTTTTCCGTCTTCGCTTTCCAGCGGGCCATAGGTCGCGATGGCCGACGGATCTTCGGTAAAACTCTTGATCTTCGCCTCACCGCGCACGCCGAAAGCACCGGCAATGGCGCCGACACAGACCCGATCCTTGGCCCGATCCTTGGCTGGTTCAGACATTCAGGGCAGCCATTCAAAAAACTCCGCGATGGGCAGGTCGAGGGTCACCGTGCCGGTCAATGCGAGCATCTCGCCCGATTCCAGCACGCGCGGTTCGCGGTCGTCGCGAATAAAGTGATGCACCCGCCGTGCCCGCGCATCGATCACGACGACATGCTCGACATGCGGATTATGAAAGTAGTTCGCCCGCTTCTCGATCAGATCGCGGTCAAGGCTGGTGACCGCAACCTCAAAGACGACGGTTGGCATTTGAATGACCAACGCCATAGGATCGTCCAAAGGCGCACAGTTGATATGCGCATCGGGGCGATAACTGGTAAAATCATCGATCTGCACCTGCCGACCATCAGCGGCGGGACGGCAGGGTCCGGGGGGACGCAGGCGTCGAGCCAACGTACCGACCACATTGGTCTTTACCATCTCATGCAGATCGCCTTCCGACATCATCTGCATGGGAATGCCGCCAACCAGTTCCCATTTCTCATCTTCGGGATGCCAGTCGAGGAATTCCCCGACCGACATCAACCGTTCGCGAACCGCGCCGTCCATCATCCTGCCTCCGTCTTGCAGGGATCAGTGTAGCACGAAACCGTCAAATCAGCTTGCCGCTTCTTCCGTAGGGGCTTCCTCGGCGGCGGCCTCCTCGGCGGGAGCCTCTTCCGCAGGTGCTTCTTCAGCGGGGGCTTCTTCCACGGCAGGGGCGTTTGCGGCTTCCTCGGCGGCGGCGCGCTTGGCCTCTTCCTTCTCGGCCTTCTCGGCGGCGCGTTCTTCGGCTTTCTTGCCCGGCTTTGCCTTGTTCGGGTTGTTGCGCTCGGCCTTTTCTTTCAGGCCAGCGGCTTCGAGGAAGCGGTTCACGCGGTCGGTCGGGCGGGCACCGGTGGCGATCCATTCCTGAATGCGCTCGACATTCATCGTCACGCGCTGCTCGTTATCCTTGGCGAGCTGCGGGTTATACGTGCCGACCTTTTCGATAAAGCGGCCATCGCGGGGCATACGGCTGTCGGCGACGACGATGCGGTAGAAGGGGCGCTTCTTCGAGCCACCACGGGCGAGACGGATCACTGTAGGCATAATACTAGTCCTTCGTTTCGGTATCTTATTTCAGGGTCATTCGGGTTTCGAGTGTCTCGAATTCTGGTTCGCGGGCCACGGCCTCGCCGCCACGCACGATCAGCGCACCGAGGATCGAATCGTGCTCGGTGCCGATGGTCACGGCGTTTCCGTCATCGAAGCGGAACGTCAGGGCGTGATCGTAGACGACCGTGTCATCCAGTTCGGCGGTCATCTCGATCACGTCGATGGAATCGAGCGTTGCGCCCGGCATCGACATCTCGATCAACGAGCAGGGACCGATGGCCCCGGAACGCTCGTTATAGGGCAGTTCGAGCGGCGTCTTGGCCCGCGCGACTTTCAGCAGGTGAAAATCCTGATCGCCTTCGGAGGTTTTCCACTCGGTTTCGATGGTCACGAAATCGGGGGTATCGCCGCTAACCCAGAACGCCCCGGCGGGCATGGAGGCGGAAGAACGCAACGGTTCGGCATGAACCTCACGGCCATAGATCGCGCCAATCGGCTTGCCGATAAGGGCTTTCAGGGCCGAAATGGCCTTTGAATCGAGTTGATTGTCGGCGCTCATGCGGCCTCCGGTGTGTATCGGTAGATGTCCATCATGCCGTAGGGCGGCACCTCGGCTTGACCGTCGGGTATTGCGCCGCAGGATTTCGCCAGCGCGATGGACGCGGTGTTGAGGGGGTTCGCGCCGCTGATCGCGGTGGTCCATCCGGCCTCCGAAAAGACCCAATCGAGGGCGGCGCGCAGGGCCTCACGGGCGTAGCCCTTGCCCGCATGGGCCTCGTCGATGAAATAGGTGATCTCAGGCTCTGGCCAGCCCTCAGGGAACCACGGGCCAAGCATTCCCAGTGTCTCGCCCGTCTCGGTCAGCGTCACGGCCCAAGGGCCATAGCCACGCAGGGGCCAGCTACCCGCATACATCGACAGCTTGCGCCAGCTTTCGACCGGGCCGGTCGGGCCGCCGTAGAAGCGCGAATGATCCGATGCGTAGAACCGCGCGAACGTATCCGCGTCGTCCAGCGACAGACCGCGCAGGGTCAGGCGTTCGGTGGTGAGGACGGGGGGTGTCATTTCTTCTTACCCAGTCCCGACAGACCGGCGGGCAGGGTCATGCCCTTGGGCATTCCGGTCGGCATACCTGGTGGCATCGCACCCATCGGCGAGGCACCGCCGGGGGGAATCGCGCCGGGGGGCATACCGCCGCCGCCCATCATCGACATCAGGCCGCGCAAGCCGCCTTTGCCGCCCTTTTTGCCGATCTTCTTCATCATGTCGGCCATCTGGCGATGCATCTTCATCAGCTTGTTGATCTCGGAAACCTCGACCCCGGCCCCGCGCGCAATGCGCTTCTTGCGGCTGGCGGCCATGAGGTCGGGGCGTTTGCGCTCGTCCTTGGTCATGGAATTGATGATGGCGATCTGGCGCTTGAGGATGGAATCGTCCATCCCGGCGGCGTCCATCTGCTTTTGCATCTTGCCGACACCGGGCAGCATTCCCATCAGGCCGGACATGCCGCCCATCGAGATCATCTGTTCAAGCTGGCCTTTCAGGTCGTTGAAATCGAAACGACCCTTCATCATCCGGCGGGCCATCTTCTCGGCGGCTTCGGCCTCGACCTGCTCCTGCGCCTTCTCGACCAGACCGACGATATCGCCCATGCCCAAGATACGGCCTGCAACGCGGTCGGGGACGAATTCCTCCAGCGCGTCCATCTTCTCACCCACACCGACCAGCTTGATCGGCTTGCCGGTGACGGCGCGCATGGACAGGGCGGCGCCGCCGCGACCATCACCATCCATGCGGGTGAGCACGACGCCGGTGATGCCGACGCGCCCGTCGAAGTTCTCAGCCACGTTGACCGCGTCCTGACCCGTCAGGCTGTCCACGACCAGCAGCGTCTCGTGCGGGCCGGTGGCATCGCGCACGGCCTGCACTTCGTTCATCAATTCGTCATCGACATGCAGACGACCCGCAGTGTCGAGCATCACGACATCATAGCCGCCCATGCGTGCGGTTGTCATGGCGCGCTTGGCGATGGCGACGGGGTCTTGCCCCGGCTGGATGGGTAGGGTGTCGACGCCGATCTGCGTACCCAAGATTGCAAGCTGTTCCATCGCCGCCGGGCGGCGGGTGTCGAGCGAGGCCATCAGCACACGCTTACGGTCGCGGTCGGTCAGGCGCTTGGCGATCTTGGCGGTGGTGGTCGTCTTACCCGACCCTTGTAGACCGACCATCAGGACCGGGGCGGGGGGGCTGTCCACCGCCAGCTTGGCATCCTTCGCCGTCTTTTCGAGGTCATCGCCCCCGGCGAGCGTAGCGATCAACTCGTCATGGACGATCTTGACGACCTGCTGGCCGGGCGAGACGGATTTGGTGACGGCCTGTCCAACCGCCTTGTCGCCCACACGCTTGATGAAGTCGCGGGCGACGGGCAGCGCGACATCGGCATCGAGCAGGGCAAGCCGCACTTCGCGCAGGGCGGCGGAGATATCCTCCTCGCGCAGCGCGCCCTGCTTGTTCAGCTTGTCGAGAACGCCGGAGAGGCGGTCTGAAAGATTCTCGAACATGCGCTCCCTCCCGGTGCGAAACTCAAAACGACAAACGCGCTGGTGGGCGCGTTTCCCAAAACAAAAGTGCGCCCGTGGGCGCAACGCGCTGACGGACGGCGATCCTGCTGAAGTCAGGACCGGAGATAGTCTCCGGTTTGGATTTCGCTGTGCGTTACAGGATGGGTGGGGTGATTGCAAGGGGATGTGAGGGAGCAACGCGATCGCGTGATGCAGAAATCACGCGGCCCCGCATCACGTCCGCAGCGGCATCTCGTCCATCGGCGCGACCCGGTCGAGGAAATCCTCGATCTCCCGCCACAGCACCGCCTGCACGGGTGGTTCCTCGATGAACGGTTCGTGGCGGCTGCCCTGCAAATGCACAAGCGTCACCATCGCGTTGCAGGCGACCAGCGCGTCGATGGCCTCGTTCGAGACGATGGCTTCGTCCTCGGCGGAGAAGATCAGCATCGGTTCGCGGATCGCGTTTTCCGGCAACCCCGATAAAGCCCGGATTTCGCGAATCGCGGCGTCCATCCACGCCCATGTCACCCCGCCCAGCGCGAGGTCGGGATGATTGCGGACGAGGGCCGCATACCGCTCGAATTCCGCGCGGTTATGGGTCAGGACATTATCCTCGAAGGTCCAGTCGGCAACGGTCGTCACCTCGCGCGGGCTGATACGGCGCTTGCCCAACTCCCAATGGGCGAGGCTCCAACTCACGGCGCGCAGGGCGGGTCTGGCCAGTGTTGGCATCATAAGGCCCAGCATCGGGGCGGTCAGGATCGCGGCGTGGAATTCTCGTGCCGGATCGGCCAGCCGCCGCACCAGCGCGCAGCCGCCCATCGAATGCCCGACGAAGATGATACGCCCGCCCAAGCCCCGGCGGTCGATCTCGGCCAAGGCGGCGTCCAGATCGCGCTGATAGCTGTCGAAAGTGTCGACATAACCCGGCATCCGGTCTTCGATCAGCCGGTCGGACAGCCCTTGCCCCCGCCAGTCCAGCGTGAGGACATCGAAGCCAAAATCGCGAAACCGCGCGATGGTGGGGTAGTATTTCTCGATGAATTCCGAGCGCCCGTTACACAGGAGGATCGTACCCCGCACCGCGCGCCCATCCGCATCATCCGCGCGCCACAGGGCGGCGCGCAGGGTCACGTCATCGGCTGTCTTCAGCCAGAACGCCTCTCCCCCCGCAGGCGGGTCGGCGTAAAGGGGTGGCGTCGCACTCAGCCGAGAACCCGCGCGACGGCCATTGCGGCCCCCATGCTGCCGTCGATCTTGATCTTGCCGGTCATAAAGGCCGCCGTTGGGTCAAGCTCGCCCTCGATCAGCTCCTTGAAGGTGTCTTCCTCTGCCGTGATGGTGCAATCGGCTTCGGTTTCGCTGTCAGGCGTCGCCTTGGGCGGGGATTCGTTGCCGTCGAGGAGGACGGCGCTGCCATCGCCGAAATCAAAGCGAACGGTGGAGCCGAAAGCATCCTGACCATTCATCTTTTCCTGCACGAGTTCGACGGCCTGGGCGAGACGGGCATCATCCATGGGTATTCTCCGAGATTGAGGGCGCAAGGCCCGGCCTATAAATTGTCCGAAACGGGATTACATTGATGCGGTGTGTTGGTCCATACTACCCCGACGTGATGATATGATAAAAAACGGAGTTTGCCATGCGGATCGCTCTGCCCCTCGCGTTGATCGTCGCATTCGCCCTGCCCGTGCAGGCGCAGGAGACCGAGGTGGAGGAACCTGTCGAGACGCAACGCCCGGAGCAGATGGCCGATCTGTCCCTCGATACGCTGTTCGAGCGGCTGGCAGATTCCACCGAGCGCGACGGCAATCGCCTGAGCGAAGAGATCGTGGATCGCTGGTCCACATCGGGCAGCGATGCCATCGACCTGCTGCTGCTGCGCGGGCGCAAGGCCATGGCGGTGAGGGATTATGACAAGGCGCTGTCGCATTTTTCGCGCCTGATCGCCTTCGCCCCCGATTTTGCCGAGGGCTGGAACATGCGGGCGACCGCCTATTACGCGCAGGAGGATTTCGGCTTTGCCATTGCCGATCTCTACGAGGCGCTGCGGCTGGAACCGAGGCATTTCGGGGCGTTGTCCGGTCTCGGCATCATTCTGGAAAGCCTCGATAACGAGGATGAGGCGCTGAAAGCCTATGAGGCCGCGCTGGCCGTGCATCCGCATCTGGAGGGCGCAAAAGGCGGGGTGGAACGGTTGAAGGAAAAGGTTGCGGGTCAGCCAATCTGACGGCACTCAACTCCCCGCGAAACCTTTCCAAGAAAGCCCACCATGCGCCTGTCCCAGTGCCACAACTTCCACGACTTCCGCAGGCTGGCCGAAAAGCGTCTGCCGGGGCCGATCTTCAACTATATCGACGGTGCGGCGGATGACGAGGGCACCTATCGGCGCAACACCACCGCGTTCGAAGATGTCGATCTAGTGCCGAACGTCCTTGCCGGGGTGAAGGATATCGACCTGTCGGTCACGGTGATGGGGCAAAAGCTGGACCTGCCCGTCTATTGCTCGCCCACCGCGCTGCAACGCCTATTTCACCATGATGGCGAGCACGCGGTCGCGGCGGCGGCGGAAAAATTCGGCACGATGTTCGGTGTGTCCTCGCTCGGCACGGTCAGTTTGGCGGAAGTGCGCAAGACGTACAAAAACCCGCAATGCTATCAATTCTACTTCCACAAGGATCGCGGGCTGAACCGCGCGATGATGGAGGCGGCGAAGGAGGCGGGGGTCGAGGTGATGATGCTCACCGTCGATTCGATCACGGGGGGCAACCGCGAGCGTGACCTGCGCACCGGATTCTCGATTCCCTTCAAGCTGACTTTGGGCGGGATGTACGAGTTCGCGCGCCGACCGATGTGGGGCATCAACTACCTCACCCACGAAAAATTCGCCCTGCCGCAACTGGACGACCATGTCGATATGAGCGGCGGGGCCGTCTCCATCGGCAAATATTTCACTGAAATGCTCGACCCGTCGATGACGTGGGATGATGTGGCGGAGATGGTGGACTTCTGGGGCGGGCAATATTGCCTCAAAGGGATCATGTCGGCGGCGGATGCGCGGCGGGCGGTGGATATCGGCTGTAGCGGGATCGTCTTGTCGAACCACGGTGGGCGGCAACTCGACGGCTCGCGCACCGGCTTCGATCAGCTTGGCGAGATCGTGGATGCAGTGGGCGATGAGATCGACGTGATCATGGATGGCGGAGTGCAACGCGGAACGCATGTGCTGAAAGCCCTGTCGATGGGGGCGAAAGCGGTGGGGCTGGGCCGATACTACCTCTACCCCCTCGCCGCCGCCGGACAGCCGGGAGTCGAACGGGCATTGGGGCAGATGAAGGCCGAATTGGAGCGCGATATGCGCCTGATGGGCTGCCGCGACGTATCGGAACTCAACCGCGAAAATTTGCGGTTCCGGGGATCGTCGCTGGCCGGATAGATTCCGCTTGCGACCCGCGCGCAGGGGCGTAGCGTGAGCGTGGATACCTGACAGGAGCGCGCCTATGTCCTTCACGCCCGAAATCGTCGATGCCGATGTGGAGGCGGTCGTGGCCGCCCTTGCCCATCCGCCCGAAACCGAGGCAGTGGCGGCGTTCGTGCCGGGGCCGGGTATCGGGCGCCTTGGCCTGCGCTTCGATATCGACCGGCTGCGCGAGGCGCTGGACGAGTGCCTCGCGCGCGAGAATTTCAAGGGCGGGATGCAGGAACAGGGTTTCGCCGCCCTGCCCCTGACCCAACGCCCCGGCCAGACCGAATGGACCGAGAACGACCTGTCGGGGCGTTACTGGACCCGCGCCGATGATCGCTATGTCGAAGAACCGCGCGAGGAACTGGTGCCGGAGATCGACTTTTCCGAATTCAACCCGGCCTTCGCAGGCACCTATTTCGAGGAGGTACATCGCGAATTGTCGCGCCGGTTCCCCATTGGACGAACGCGGATTTTGTCGAAGGGCCTCTATAACTGCAATTCATGGCATCGTGACCCGGAGCCGCGCCTGCATATTCCGGTCGTGACCAATCCCGGCTCGCTATTCGTCGTGAACCACCATGTCACCCACCTGCCCGCCGATGGGTCGGTCTATTTCACCGATACGCGCGGATATCACACGGCGATCAATGGCGGCGAGAGCCAGCGCGTGCACATCGTCGCCGCGCTGGCCTATGAGCAGGTGACAGAATGAGCGCCTATGCCGGAATGACCGGCGATGGCGGCGCGGTTCTCTGCGACCTGCGTTCCGACACCGTGACCAAGCCCGATGCCGCCATGCGCGCGGCGATGGCGGCGGCGGAGGTGGGCGACGACGTCTA
Source organism: uncultured Neomegalonema sp. (assembly GCA_937974055.1). Classification (GTDB taxonomy): domain Bacteria; phylum Pseudomonadota; class Alphaproteobacteria; order Rhodobacterales; family Rhodobacteraceae; genus JAHDDY01. The sequence goes on from CALJIU010000171.1 coordinate 13,573, forward strand.
TGGTGAAGACCCGACCGTCGCACGGCTGGAGGCGGCACTGGCAGAGCGACTGGGCAAGGAGGCGGGGGTATTGTTCCCGACCGGGACGCAATCGAACCTCGCCGCCGTGCTGGCCCATTGCGGGCGGGGCGACGAGGCGTTGGTGGGCGAGCAGAACCACATTCGCGTCTACGAGGCGGCGGGGGCATCCGTGCTGGGCGGCGTGTCGATCTGGCCGCTGG
>CALJIU010000172.1 GCA_937974055.1 uncultured Neomegalonema sp.
GCGGATGAAATCGCCTGGCTGGATGCTTATCACGAGCGGGTCTATGACGCGCTGTACCCACTGGTGGATGATACGACGCGGGAATGGCTGGAGCAGGTGACGATGGCGGTGGGGGCGTTCGATCAGCGGTAAGCGATTGCACGACGATATCGCCCTTGTATATCGCTCGTTCTGTTCCGGCAAAGACCCGGAACAGAGCGGTGTTACGTTTCCGGCGTCCCACCATCATCGCCGTCCGGCTCGGCAGGGGGCGTTTCGCCTGATTCATCCGTTGCCAGATCCTCCTCAATATCCTCCGATTGTTCGGCGAGGCGTGCGACGGAGACGACGTTTTCTTTTTCTGCCGTGCGAAGCATCCAGACACCACCCGCGCTGCGGCTGCGCACCGAAACGTCGGATATGCCGCAGCGGATGGACTGACCCGTATCGGTGACGAGCATGACCTGATCGCCCTCATCCACAGGGAAGGAGGCGATGATGCGGGTCGCGCCCGCGCGGCTATTACCGGAAATCGCCATCGCGGCGACGCCCTGTCCGCCACGGCGCATGGGGCGGTATTCAAAGGCAGAAACGCGCTTGCCGAGGCCGTTTTCGGCGATGGTGAGCAGGGTTTCCTCCTGCGCCGACAGTTCGATGTAGCGCTCGTTCGACAGGATAGTGGGTTCACCCTCTCCATCGTTATCGGCATCATCATCGGAGGCATCGGTCTGGTCTTCACCGGCCATCGCACGGCGCATCTTGAGGTAGCCACGCGCTTCCTCGACCGTATTATCGACACCGGCAATGACGGCCATCGAGACGACTTCATCACCTTCGGCCAGCTTCATACCGCGCACACCGGTCGAATCGCGGCCCTTGAAGACGCGAACCTCCGTGACGGGGAATCGGATAGCCTTGCCCATTGCGGAGGTGAGCAGGATGTGGCTGTTCACGTTGCAGATGGAGGCGCTGATGAGGCGCACGCCGTCGGGCAACTTCATGGCGATCTTGCCATTGGCCTTCACATTGACGAAATCGTCCAATTCATTGCGGCGCACCTGTCCATCCGAGGTGGCGAAGACGATCTGGAGTTTATCCCATTCATCCTCCGGTGCATCGATCGGCATCATCGCGGCGATGGAGACGCCCTGTGCGATGGGTAGCAGGTTGACTAATGCCTTGCCGCGCGAGGCACGGCCCGCCTGTGGCAGACGCCAGACTTTCAGCTTGTAGACGATGCCGTCGGTCATAAAGAACAGAACCGGCGTCAGAGTGTTCGCGGAGAAGAGGCGCGTGACGAAATCCTCATCCTTGGTGGACATGGCCGACAGGCCCTTGCCGCCGCGACGTTGCGCCCGATAATCGGCCAGCGGCGTGCGCTTGAGGTAGCCGGAATGGGTGGCGGTGACGACCATTTCTTCGGGTTCGATCAGGTCTTCATCGTCGAAATCGCCGAGACTTTCGATAATCTCGGTGCGGCGCGGGACGGCAAACTCGTCGCGCACAGCCTGTAACTCTTCGGAGATGATCGTCAAAATGCGCTCGCGGGAGCGAAGGATATCGAGGAAGTCCTTGATCTTCACGGCCAGCGTTTTCAGCTCATCCGTGATTTCGTTCTGGCCGAGGGCCGTCAGGCGTTGCAGCCGCAGGTCGAGGATGGCGCGGGCCTGAATGTCAGACAGGCGGTAGGTGCCGTCCTCGGAAATCATATGGTCGGGATCGTCGATCAACAGCAGGTATTCGGCGATGTTTCCGGCGGGCCAGTCGCGGGCCATCAGGCGCTCGCGGGCGGTGGCCGGGTCGGGGGAGGCGCGGATCAACAGGACGACTTCATCCACGTTCTCGACCGCAACGGCGAGACCGCAGAGGATGTGGCTGCGCTCGCGAGCCTTGTTCAGCTCAAAGGCGGTACGGCGGGCGACGACCTCTTCGCGGAAGGCGAGGAAGCTGCTGAGGATGCGTTTGAGCGTCAGTTGTTCTGGGCGACCATCGTTGAGGGCGAGCATATTCGCGCCAAAGCTGGTCTGCATTGCGGTGAAGCGGTGGAGTTGGTTCAGCACGACCTCGGCGGTGGCGTCGCGCTTGAGTTCGATCACCATGCGCACGCCGTGGCGGTCGGATTCGTCCTGAACGTGGGCGATGCCCTCGATCTTCTTTTCCTTGGCAAGTTCGGCGATGCGGGCTTCGAGCGTCGCCTTGTTTACCTGATACGGCACTTCGTCGATGATGATGGCCCAGCGGTCCTTGCGGATTTCTTCGACATGCGTGCGGGCGCGCATGATGATTGAGCCGCGCCCTTCGTCATATGCCTTGCGCGCACCGGCCTGACCGAGAATGAGGCCGCCCGTCGGAAAGTCGGGTCCGGGCAGGTATTGCATCAAATCGAGGCTGGACAGGTCGGGGTTTTCGATGACGGCAAGGGTCGCGTCGATCACTTCACCCAAGTTGTGCGGTGGAATGTTCGTGGCCATGCCAACCGCGATGCCCGCCGTGCCATTGACCAGCAGGTTTGGATAGCGCGCGGGCAGGACGGTGGGTTCGCGGTCTTGGTTGTCGTAGTTCGGCTGGAAATCGACGGTCTGTTTTTCGAGGTCTTCGAGCAGGGCCGTCGCGACCTTTGCCATGCGAACTTCGGTGTAGCGCTGCGCGGCGGGGGGATCGCCGTCCATCGAACCGAAATTGCCCTGACCATCGAGGATCATGATCGACATGGAGAAATCCTGCGCCATGCGCACGAGGGCGTCATAGACAGCCGATTCACCATGAGGGTGGTACTTACCGATAACGTCACCGACGACGCGGGCGGATTTGCGGTAGGGCTTGTTCCACTCGTACCCCGCCTGATCCATCGCGTAGAGGATACGGCGGTGCACGGGCTTGAGACCATCACGCAGGTCGGGGATCGCGCGGCTAACGATCACGCTCATCGCGTAGTCGAGATAGCTGCGCTGCATCTCGTCTTCGACGGAGATGGTCGGGCCGTCGAAATCGGGGCGCTGGGGCATCGGTTTCGGGGTATCGGCTGCGTTCTCGTCGTTCTCGTCGCTCAAGGGATCACCGCCGTCATCGGACCATCAACATTTCGTTTACAGTCTTACGATGCCTGCCCGCGTGGCGCAACGACAAGGGCATGATTCATAGTTGTCGGATACGAAAAAACCCGGCGGTAGAAACCGCCGGGTCGTCTTGGTCGTGCAATCGCGGATCGCTTATTCCGCCGCTGTCTCTTCCTTGAGATAGGCGAGGATGTTTTCGATGTCCTTTTCCTTGCGCAGACCGGCGAAGGCCATCTTGGTGCCTTTGACGACTTTCTTGGGCGCGGCGAGATAGGCGGCGAGGGTTTCGTCATCCCATTCGACGCCGTGCTTGATCATCGCCTTGGAATATTTGTAGCCCTCGACGGTACCGGCCTTGCGACCGAAGAGACCGACGAGGTGGGGACCGACGCGGTTCTTTTCTTTATTGGCAACGTGGCAGGCCTTGCATTTCTTGAAGACCTTCGCGCCGGCCTTTACGTCGCCTTCGGCGAATGCGGGGGAAGAGATGGCGAAACCCGCCACGACCAGGGCGGTGGCGGCGAAAAGTCGGTTAGCGGACATTAATCGTCTCCGGTTTGGCTGCGTTGAGATGCAGTATAATGCAACGCACTGGTATGCCAAGCGGATTTATCGTCGCTAAATTACTGAAAACATTGGATCACACCGCATCAAGGGCCGTGACGACGCGGTCGCTCGTCAGAATTTGGGGCAGAAGCACCGGATCGCCGCTACGCGGGAAGACAGCGTAGAGCGGGACGCCAACGCGCCCGAATTTTTCGAGCAAAGCCGTGATTTCCGGATCATAAGCGGTCCAGTCGCCGACGAGGTAGGTAATGTCGTTATCCGCCAGCGCATTCTGAAAATCCTCACCGAAGGCCATCTTTTCGTTGACCTTGCAGGTGATGCACCAATCGGCAGTCATATTGACGAAGACCGGCTTACCCTCGGCCAGCAGAGTATCGAGACGGGCCGTGGAGTAAGGGACAACGGGTCCGGCATGGCCCGCGATGGTGGTCGCACCGTCGGCACTGGGACGGGTGACGGTGAATTGCAGCGATAGGGCAACAACCGCTGCGAGGGAGGCGACGGCGGTGGTGTAACCGAGAAGCTGACCGCGCCGTCCGCTGTCTTGTGCGGCACCGAAGGACCATGCCGCAAGGCCGACGAGAACCGCACCGATCAGGGCGATTAGCATGGAACCGGGTCCGGCGAGGGTGGCGAGGACGGTGAGCAACCATGCGGCGGTGGCGTACATCGGAAAGGCGAGGAACTCCTTGAACCGAACCATCCACATGCCGGGCTTCGGCATCCGGCTCGCAACGCCGGGAATGACGCTGAGGAGCAGGAACGGGGCGGCAAGGCCGAGGCCAAGGGCGATGAAGATGGTCATTGTGGCCGGGGCGCTCATGGTCAGGGCCGCGCCGAGGGCGGTGGCCATGAAGGGGGCCGTGCAAGGGGTGGCGACGATCGCCGCCAATGCGCCGGTGAAATAGGCTCCGCGTGCGCCGCCGCCGGTGGTCAATCCCTCGCCCGCGCCCGCCGCAGCAGTCTGGAACTCGAACACGCCGGAGAGGTTGAGGCCGACGAGTAGCAGCAGGTAGGCGAGGCCCGCAACGATGAGGGGGTTCTGTAGCTGGAACCCCCAACCAACCGCCGCCCCCGCCGATTTGAGCGCGATGAGCACCCCCGCAAGGATGACGAACAGGGTCAACACACCCGCCGTATAGGCAAGGCCGTGAGTTAGGCGTTTGCCAGCGCTTTCATGGGCAGTGGCGGCAAAACCGATGGCCTTCAGCGCCAATACCGGAAAGACGCAGGGCATGAGGTTGAGGATCAAACCACCAATGAAGGCGAAAGCGATGGCGACGGGCAGGGTCATGCCGGTGCCTGCCATGCCCTTGAACCCTGCGGCCCCGGTGTTCACAATGCCCTCGGTGGAGTCGACGGCAAGGGACAAGGTTAGGGTTTCGTCCGTACCGGTGCTCTCGACGATCTCCAGCACACCGTCGAGGGTGCCGGTCAGTTCCGGCTCGTTCTCGGTCGATTTGGGGATGACGATGGTCAGGCCGGTCGGATCGGTGGTTACGACCTGCGTGGCGGCATGGTCGATGATGCCCCATTCGCCGGGGTAGAAATAAGCGTCCTGCAACGTATCGGCGTCGAACCCGGCCCCGTCGAAGCGCAGGCGCAGGTGGGTACCGTCATACTGATAGCGGGCCTTGTAAGGGCTGGCGGTGGGGCGGGTTTCCTCGGCCTGCATGAACAGGTCGGCGGCGGCATCGTTGAGAATGGCGCTATCGCCCGTGGGCAGCGAAAATTCGGCCTCCCCGCGCTCTGGTATGCAGACCATCTCGCAGACCAGCCAGTAGACATCGGCTTTCAGATCGACGGGTTTGCCAGCGGGCCAGTTGGCCGGAACCGTGATCGGCATGGTGAAGATAGCGTGGTCGGAATAGCCGTAATTCATCATCGGCTCGAAGGGCTGACGATGGGGGGCAGGCCAGTCGAATGCGCCGATCTCGACGCCATCTGGCAGGGTCCATTCGATCTCCACCGGCTGGCCGCTGTCGCCGGAATTCTTCCAATAGGTATGCCAGCCCGTCTGTATCTCCATATCCAGCGCGAGGCGCGATGGGACGCCCGGTGCGATCACCGTATCCTCAGCGTGCAAGCCCGCGCGCACGAACTCGGTATCGACGCGGGCGAGGGCGTCGGGTGCCGCCTGCGCGAGCGTTGGGGCAAGGGCCAGACTTAGGAGAGCGAGAAGGCGTTTCATGGGCGGAATCCTGCTGAATACAGTGTCCTGTTTACCGCAAAAGTGTGACCAAGCGAAATACCGCTTGGTCAAGCCTGCGTCATCGCAGTGAAACAATTGACCGAGATTGTCCGGTCAGATTTGCGGCGCGCTCGCCTTATCGCGCGGCATGACCCGGCGCAGCCAACGCCGCCCGTAATCGATCATCGGCACTTCGATGAGAATAGTTACAAGCGTCGCAACCACGATTGAGGTCGATATGACGATGAGGAAACGTGGCAGCAGGCCCATGCTTTCAGGCAGCAGGAACGTCATCAGCACGATTGTCGGGAAGTGCACGACGTAGAGGGTGTAGGAAATGTCGAATTTCAAGTGGAACGACAAGAACCGCCGCATGAAGAGCGGGATGAGCAGGAAGGCGATGAAATTGTCGATCAACCGCACCCATTCATCGTTCTGATAAGCGTATTTCACGCCGAGCAGGACGGCGAGCGCGATTATAAGCGGTGCGACCGGCATATCCGCAAGCTCTTGGCGGTAACGATGGATCAGGATGCCGATGCCGAACAGGTAGAATTTCCCCGGTAGTTGGCGGGAGATGAAATCTACCGGGAAGAACAGGTTCCACGCCAAGGATAGCACGATCAGAATGATCAGCAGCCTTATATCGCGCAGGGCGAAGAAGATGAATGGCACCAAGGCGTAATAGGCCACCTCGATCTTGAGCGTCCATAAAGCGCCGTTGAACGCGAATATCTCAGGGACAAAGCTGGGTTGCAGGAAGTTGAGGAATACCAGATTTGCCGCGAGATATTTCAGCAGCGCACCATCCGCAAAACCGATATCGAAGACCAACGCAAAGATGATCGTCTGGGCGGCGATGAGGAAATAATAGACCGGAAAGATGCGGAAGAACCGCTTGGCGTAAAAGGCTTTCCAGCGCGGATCGACCAGATAGCTGTGATAGGTCAGGAAGCCCGACAGCATGAAGAACGACATGACCGCGATGCCCGCGAAATTGTCGAAGAACACGCTGTCCTTGATCGCCAGTTCCGGGATGAACCGACCGCTGACGCCGACGGAGTGGGACATCACGACCATGAAGGCGAGGATGAAGCGAAGCAGGTCGAACTCGTTTCCGTCGCGGGAGAGCACATCGGGACGGGGCAGGGCGGGATCGTGGGTGATGGTGGTGCTGGTCATCGTGGTACCCTGCGCCGCGTGGCGACGCCCTTACTCGAACACTGAACTAAGCATTTTGAGTACGGTATCGGGGGGCGGATGGTCAATCGAAACGGCGGGGTGGTTTGTAGGTCATCCCCGCAAATGCGGCGATCTCATCGCAACTTTCCGTCGTTGCCAGATTCCCACGTTCGTGGGAATGACAGTGCTGGAGGATGCCTAGGAAACGAGGGCTGGGTAGAGGTCATCCCAATTCGGGTTCGTACTTTCAATCAAGTCGACCTTCCAGGCCCGGTTCCATTTCTTCAGCCTCTTTTCGCGCAGGATGGCGTTTTCGGGATCATCGAAGGCCTCGATATGGACGAGGCGTGTGAGGTTGTACTTCTTCGTGAAGCCGGGGAGGGAGCGTTCGCGATGCTGCGCGACACGACCGATGATGTCGCCGCTGACCCCGATATAGAGGGTGCCGTCCTTGCGGTTCGTCATGATGTAGACGTGGTACTGCTTCGACATGGGGATAGAATGCGCTGCCTGGAAGGAGTTGTCATCCCCACGAAAGTGGGGATCTCGCAGGGTTCTGAGTAGGATGGCAGGGAGATTCCCGCTTTCGCGGGAATGACAGTTACGGGGTGCCCCTCCTGATCGCGCATA
>CALJIU010000173.1 GCA_937974055.1 uncultured Neomegalonema sp.
ACGGCATGTGCATCTGGCGATTTTGGCGCTGCTGCTGCCAGCGGAATCGGCGCTGCGGCGGCTTATCGCGATTGCGGCGAAGGATATCGTGGTGAAGCCTCGCGCGAAGCGGGGACCGCCGCCGGGTGGCATTCCGAAAGGGTCGGGCGGGCGTAAGCCTGTCTTCGTCGTGATCGATCCGCGCAAGGAAGTTGGACCGCCGAAGCAGAAGAAAGCTGCGGGATTTGGGCCGAATGTGCGGGGGTTCGATGATTTGGACATCTCGCCGCCGGGGCGTGTGGAGATTTTGCCGGATGATCCGGTATCCGCCGCTGCGCTTCGCCGTCGGGTCGAGGCGTTGGTTGCGGCGATGAACGATATTCCGGGACAGGCTCGACGGTTGGCGAGGAAGCAGGCCGGGATGGCGAGGCCGCTGCGGGTGATGCGTCCGGGGCGTCCACCGGGGCATGTGAAGCGCGGGAAGCGGCCCATCGATTTGTTGCTGCGGGAGGTGCATGAACTGGCGCTGATGGCGCTAGCGGGGATGAAAGCGCCTCCGTGAGAGACAGGTTTCACGACGGGATTTGGGGCCATCGCCACTGGGCGGGGGGCTTTGGTGTGTCTGCCGTTTGTCACATGATTCATGGAACGGTGAGGGGGGAGGTGGTGGATCAAAGCGATTTCGGCACGAATACGGTCGGCACGTCCGGCAACCGATCCTGCGACAGCAACATCTCGTCGCCCTCCATGAACTCCACCGCAAAATTATCGCGCATCCCGTCGAGGAACTGCGCAAGCGTATAGCGCCCGAAGGCGTGCATCGGCAGCACGACCTGCGCGCGCAACCGTTTGAGCATCTGCAGCAGTTCTGCGATACCCAATGTCCACGTCCCGTCCACCGGCACCATCACCACGTCCAACCGCCCCAATAGCGCGTATTGCTCCTCGGTCGGCTCGTGGTGGATATGGCCCAGATGCCCGACGCACAGGTCGCCGATCTCGAACAGGAAGATCGAGTTGCCGAACGGCTCGATCCCGGCATATCCACCCCGGATATCGGTCGGCACATTGCGGATCAGCGTCTCGCCAAGGCGCAGGAAGTGACGGCGCGGTTTGCCCTTTACGCCCCAGCCTTCGAGCGCGTGGTCGATTTCAGGGTCGGGAAAGGCGGTCCAATGGGTTTCATGCGCGTGATTCATGGTGATGACATCGGGCGCACGGTCCAGCCGTCCGGCGAAATCCCCGGACCAGTCGGTCGCGATCTGAAGCCCTTCGGCGTTTTCCAGCAGATAGGAGGAATGGGCGACGAAGCGGATCGATACCTCGTTCTTGCCGATGCTCTGAGCCGCCCGGTACAGGGTCGCGCCGCTGTTCTGGGCCAGTTGAAAGCACTCGCTCGCCAGTGCCGGTGCCGCAGCGAAGCCCGCGACCAGCAGGGCCAAGCCTTTGATAAATCCGCGCATTTCGTTTCCTTCGCAAAGACCTTACTGGCGAAGGTTAACACGCGGCGGTTGAACCGCAAGGGCAGGGCCATGTCGCGCTTTTGACCACCAAGGGCGGGGCCATGAAAAAGGCCGGACAACTGGTGCTGCCCGGCCTTATTCGGTTGTCTGGAACGCGGTTTTACTGGCCGTCGACGCCGTAGAAATCCTGCGTCACGTCGCTGAACCCATCCCAGACGCCATCATCGAGCTTTAGTTTAGCCCGAACGTAGAAGCCGGATTCATAGAGGTGGCGGATGCGGTCTTCATCGAGTTCGACGTGGTTATAGCCGATGCCGACCTGCACCCCTTCGGTCACCGCGACCTTCACCTCTGCGCCCAGGCCCACCGTGTAGTTGTCGAAGCCCTCGTCGGTGAAGACCGCGACATTGCCCCCCAAGGCGAAGCGGTCGTTCGCGAACTCGTATTCGGTGCCAAAGCGCAGCATATGCAGCGTGTTGGAATCGTCCACGAAGTCGGAGCGGAACTGGGTATGCTCGCCAGCGTAGCGGATATTGCTGCGGAAGTCCTCGCTATGGGTCCACTGACCGCCGATCGACCAACGATGAGACTGTTCGCGATTCTCCTGCTTGTCCATCTCGTACTCGTACCAGCCGAGCACCCGCAGTCGGTTCTCATCCACCGGACGATAGGCCAAGCCGAGGCGCAGGCGATCACGGAAGCGGTTTTCGGCCCCCTTGTCATCATAGGCGAAGCGATTGCGCAGCAGCAGCGTGAAGTCATCGTCCACCTTGTACCCGAAGGCGAAGTTGGAGAATACGCCGGAGCCGTCTTCATTGCGGTCCCATTCGATATCGGTACGGATCAGCAAACCGCGCAGATCGTCTTCGTAATCCATGCCCCAAGTGAAGGCAGTGCGGCGTTCCTGTTCCTCTTTGACCGGCTCGATATGCTCCAGCGATGCCCGTAGGGTTGTGTACTGATTCACATCCCACGTCGTGCGCAGGCCGTTGGCCACCCCATTGCCAGTGCCGGATCCCCCATCGCGGTATTCACTGAAGCCATGCACGTTCTCCATCACGGTGAATTCGGCACCGACCTTGGTCGTGAAGTTCGTGCTTCGCCCGTCGCCGATGCCGAAATGCCCGCTTTCGGTCGTCGACAACTCGTTCAGCGCATAGAAGCGGATTTCGGGGCGCCATTGGTAATCCGCGCCCGTCGTGAAGCGCCAGTTACCGAATTCCACGAAGTCCTGCTCGAACTCCGCGATGAAGGACGCTCCCGGCACTTGTGGCGGGCGATAGCGCAGACCGGCAATGCCGCTCAACACATCCGTCGTCTCGTTCGCCGCATCGGTGCGGACCGCCCGCATACCGATATTGCCGTCGAGGTAGTTGGTGATCGCGCGTGTGACCCGCACTTCGGCACCATAGCGACGATTGTCCCCCGTATTGTCGTTGGAATAGAGCGCATCCCCGGAAATGCCGGTCAATTCATCGAGTTGGTGCTGACCGGTGATCCGCGCCTCGTCACGACCCGACGACACGTAGGAACCGGGTACATCGAACTCGTCATCCGTATGCGCCGCCTCCGCGTGGATCGAAGTGCTTCCGGCGCGGTAGTCATAGCTCACCCGGTAGCCGAAGCCATCGTCACCATCGCCATTGCGCGAGTTGGTCACTTCGGCCTGCGCGCTGCTCCGTTCGTTGATCTGCGCGTCGATATAGGCCGAGCGGATCGTCCGTTGCTCATCGTTTCCGTCATCGGCGGTGGTGCGCAATTCACGGTAGCCGACGGTGATATTATCCGTCACCGCGTAGCTCGCCTCGCCACCATAGACGATGTAGTCGTCGCCCTGACTGTCTTCCGTTTCATAGGTCACGCGGATCGAGACGGGGTTTAGATCGTCGTCACTCAGCGGGATGGGACGGTTGAAGATCAGCGCGCCGGAGAAGTAATCCAGCGAGTAATCGGTGAAACGTAACTGGCTTTGCACATCGATGATGCGGGACGGCTGGTCGCGGTCGCGGGTGATGATCTCGACGATCTCGGACCCGTCGCGCAATCCATCAAGATCGACATCGTAGGGGCCGGACACACCGCGCGAGTTGACCTCTACGATCCGCTGGTTCAACTCGGTTTCGGCGGCGAAGACCGTGATCGAAATCGGGCCTTTCTGATACCGCGCCTTACCCCCCGTCAGCGACCGGCGGAATGCACCCAGACGGATCGCTTCCGCTTCGGGTTCGACGGCGATATCGCCGTAGAGGATGTAGGATTGCTCGCGCTCGACCTTCACGAACAGCTTGGACGAGGATTGTGCATCGAAGCCGCGTTCGGAATTGTCGCCGTAGACCGGGTAGAAATCGTCCCGGTTGATGTCGCGGAACAGGCGTTCATTGGTGTCCTGATCGCTGTCATAGCGCAGTGTGAGCAGCGAGTCGCCCAGGATACGGCCCTTGAGATACAGTTGCCCGCGCACGCCCTCGGTCGTTTCCTCGAAGCTGGACAGGTCGTCGCTGTCCATCAGGCCGGCGATATTGTCGCCGCCATCCAGACGCACGGCCCCTTCGATGATCCCGACGAAAGTACGCTCGCCAAGGTCAGGGCTGATCGCGATGGTTGCTTCGCCATCACCGAAATCGGCGCTGACACGCAGGGTTTCACTACCCACGAGGTTCGGGGGAATGAAGTCCACCGTGGCCTCGCCATTGTCGATGAAGGTTTGCAGGCCGGGGTTCTGGCTACGGATATCCCGCACGTCCCACTTGCCACGGTCGGCATCCAGCGTCACGGTAACCGGCGCACGCACGAGGCGGCCATCGGCATCCACGACCCGCAGGACCACGGGCACCCGCGCGCTGGCATTGGCCGTTGCACTTTCCGGTGCGATGATCTGAAGACCGGCGGGCTTGCCCGGCGCATAGACCGTACGGACCTCGCCACCGCGCTCGTTACCGAACGGGTCGGTGACGGTCGCTTTGATCTCGTTCTTACCGGGTGCCAGCGGTACGGCGATGTATTCCAACAACTGGATGCCGCGCGATTTGTCGATCAGCTTTGCACCGATCTTGGTCGCCTCGACGATCTCGCCATTGACCAGCAGTTTTACGTCCGTCTCGACAGGGGATTTCAGCAGCACGTCGATGCTGGCGTAATCCGTGACCTGCTCGTCTTCCATGCCCACGATGCCAAAGCCGCGTTCCAGCGTCGGGATCAGGGCGGTCAGGCGCGTCTTGCGTTGCTCTTCGCTTTCGCTGCGTCTGGTGGGCCGTTCGGCGGTTTGCGGTTCTGCATCCGAACGATCATCGACACGGCGATCGACATCCGTCGTCGTATCGAGCGCGCTTTCATTCCGGCGGCTCAGGTCGGTGACGCCGCCATCGAAGGTCAGGGGCAGGTCATCACGCAGCAGCGATTCGTCGAATGCCAGCCGCTCGAACTCCGCCCGGCGCGCCATGACGGCCCGTTCGACATTCTCCGACCAGACGACCGGAAAGTCCTCGGCGCGCAATTCGCCGCGTTTCATGTCGATGAAGCGCGATCCCGGTTGCCTCGCATCGTCCACTTCCAGCAGGGCAATCTCGCCCCCCACGGGCAGGGTCGATTTCTGCACGGCCAATACCTGAGTATTGGGCCGCAGGCCGAAGAGGGAGTACCGACCCTGCTCATCGGTCACGACGCTCAGGCCATTCGAGGTAACGAGTTTTACGCCCGGAATGCCCGGCTCGAACTCGTGCTCGTCATCCTCTTGATTCTGGATGCCATCGCCGTTCATGTCGAGGAAGACGCGACCGATGATAACCGCTTCGTCGGCAAACACACCGCCCCGGTCATCCACCTCGACAATGGCACGGGCGGGCTGAGACGACATCAGCTTGTTGGTGCGGGCCTGCCTGCCAGATAGGATGGCCGTGTTGGTGCGCCGTCCCTGACCGGAGGTCGGACCGACACGCACGGTGTATTCGATCTGAACCGAGCTTTCAGGACGCAAGGTATCTTCGAGGGTAAAGGTTAGCGTCTGGCCCGGCGCGCCGGCGGGATCGCCCACACGCTCGCCATCAACCACGGTCGATCCTGCGACGTAGATGAAACCCGGTGGCAGGGTATCGACGATCTCTGGCCCGGTATCGGTGCTATTCTCATCTGGACCGGTCAGGCCCTGACCCGTCAGATTGCTGGCTTCGAGCGTGTAGACCACGTATTCGCCCCGGCGTACTTCTGACCGGCTTGCCGCCTTTGACAGCGTTAGCGGAAGAACATCGGTAGGGTCGAGCGGCACGTCGATATCACTCAGCGGACCGCCGTCGAAGGTGAAGGTCGTCCCGTAGGATGCCCGCGCATCCACCGTCCGGCCAAAGCCGTCGAAGCTGACATAGGCGGAGGGGAAGGAGTAGCGGTCCGGCGGCAGGATCTGAACACGATACGTACCCGGCGCGATATCGGCAAAGCTGAAGAAGCCGTTCTGGGCCGTCGTCGTCTGCGCTATCGGCGTGCCGCTTTGGCCCGCGTTGAACAGCATTACGGTGGCCCCGCCAACCGGATCGTTGGAGATCGCGTCGAAGACATAGCCGCCCGGCTCGATGGACACCGTGTCTTGAAGGGTCTGTCCCTCGCAGGTCGCGCTGGCCGAGGCCGCATCGTCCTGTTCGGGTTCGAGCACGTTGTTGTTGACGATAGCGAGCGCGTTCTGGCGAACGGTCACAGCGCTCGTGCGGAAGATGCCCGTGTTCGGTCCGGTCTCGAAAGCGTTGACGACTTCGCGGTCACCGGACAGTGCGGTCGTGATCGTGATGACAACCCGGTCAATATCGCGCGTGGCGTTACAGACACCGGCGACCAGCTCGACGGCGACTTCTTCGTCGAAGCTGGTGGTGTCGATTGGAGCGTCGAACGTGGGTGTGTAGAACGACAGCGTCCCATCGGCGGCGGCGACATCGGTTTGCACTTCGTTGGACGTGTTCGTCGTGACCTGTGTGCCATCGTCGACATAGGCGATTGCCGTGTTTTGGATCGTGGCGTTGCCTGCATTCTCATGAACGGTGACCGTGAAGGTCAAATCGGCGGAGCGGCTGACATCGAACGCTTCGTCCGTCGCGAAGACGATGGCCTCGATATCCAATGGATCGCTAGGGGCCGTGGCCGTGAACTCGAAATCGGCGGCGTTGCTGAGATGGTAGTATGTGTCCATCCCGCCCGTTGAGACGACGGTGGAAAACGTGGTGTTGAGCGGAATCTCATCCTGCACCAGCACCAGACTTCTCGGCACGCCATCGACGATAATCGGTTGACCGTCGATCATCGCATAAGGCTCGACTGGCCGACCGCTGTTGTTGCGCAGCAGCAGCGCATACTCGATCTCGCCGCTTTCCTGATTGTACGTGGCTTGCTTCTGAAGGCGCAGGTTGGAATCGTCGATCAGCGTGATGCCGTCCCTGCGCTCGGTCAGGGGTGAATCTTCACCGACCATCGGCACAGCCGTGGCGACCAGCGTAGAGACGGAGCGGTCGTCCTGAATGACGGTGCTGGGCGTCATGAAGACGTAGATCAGTGGAATGGAAGCGCCGGACATCAGATCGACGGGCATCATGTCGGTGATACGCGGTTCTCCGCTATCGATGATGCCGTTGCTGTTAACGTCATGGTACAGCGTACCGCTGACGTCGAAATCGTCGCCCACTTCCTCTTGGATGATCGCACTGACGCTAAGGGGAACGTTGCCCGTATTCGTCAAGCGATAGGAATAGCTGCCTTCGACACCGCGCGTCAGGCGCAATGTCTCGCCGCCCGTGACCTCGAAGGCTGGGACGGGCAGTACGGTGGCGGAAACCGTATTGGATCGAACCCTCTCGATAACGCCGAATTCCGAATTGAAATACGTTGCCGTCGCCTGGTTTGAAATGGTCGTACCGGCGGGAGCGGGCGCTGCTTGTGACACGACTGCTGTTCCGAGCAGCGTCGTCACCATCAGGGCGCCGAGGGCTTTTATCGTGTTGTGGAGCCGCATCGTCGTAGCCTCCGGCAAGGGATGCGTGCTGGTTCTCCGAGCACAACCATCCTGCTTGAGAAAGAAAACGGGCGCGGAACCGATTTCCGGCTTCGCGCCCGTCGCTGTGGGGGCGGGCATCAGCACGCCCCCAGTCGTTGCTTAGTCGTCGATCTTGACAGTGAAGGTCAGCACGCCCTGCTGGCCGGGGATCAGCGTGCCGAAGTCGGCGCTGACCTGACCGGTGCTGTTGGCGGCTGGCGTCGACAGCGTGCCGGTGACGGCGGTTGCTGCACAGGCGCTGCCACACTCGGTGAAGGTCGTCCATGTTGGTGTCAGGTCGGTGACTTCAACGTCGTCAGCATCCGCCGTGCCGCTGTTGAGTGCGGTGATCTTGTAGGTGATGCACTCGCCGGGTTCGGCATTGACCGTTCCGATGGTGAAGGTGCCGACTGAACCGGTGGTGCAGTTCGTCAGTGCCTGCTCTTTGTTCAGCGACACGTCACCGGACACGACCGTCACACTATCGACCACGGAGTTGTCGGAATCATCAGGATCGGTAACGGCAACGCCGCCCGTTTCCAGAGCCGTCGCAACGGTGATCGTTTCGCTTTCGACCGCACCGATGGTGGCGCTCGAAGGCACCTGCACACGCAGGATCAGGTTGGCCGAGCCACCGGCTTCGATACCGTTGAGGGCACCGTTGGCCGCGTCGATGTCGCTGATATCGGTGATGACGACGTCACCGGCATCGGCAACCTGGTCACCGTTTACATCGTAGAACAGCGTACCGGAGAAGGTGCTGAAGGTTCCGGCGAGCGATAGGGCACCTGCGGTGATATCCACGTTACCGTCGTTGAAGATGGTATGTGGGATGTCGATGATGCCCGACGGTGCGGCCTGACGGGTCTGGTCGGCTTCGATGCGCAGACCGATGACAGGTTCGACGGTGATCGCGTTCAGTACCGTATCGCCTTGACCGGTGACACCGGAGGTGACGGAGGTGACGAAATCGCTCGTCAGAGGCGGAGCACCGGCAGGCGGCGTGATCGTTGCGGTAACCTCGACCGTTCCGCCACCGGGCACGTTGCCTGTGTTGGTAACTGGGTTGCCGTTCTGATCGGTGAAGACGACGGTGTAACCGGCGGGCAAGCCCGTGATCGCGAGGTCGTAATTATCCGAGGTCGGGCCTTCGTTGTTGATGTCAAAGACGAATGACGCCGGTGTGCCCGGAGTGGTCGAGATCGTGTCGAACGGATCACCACCATCGGTCTGGTCGGATGCGAGTGTACCGTCACCGCCATCGTTGCCCACGGGGTTGTTGTTGCTCAGATCGACTGCCGCCGCCGTGATATCGCCGGTGAAGTTCGCCGTCGCGGTGTTGGGCGTACCGCCACCGGAGGAAACTGCCGTGATTGTTGCATTGTAGTCAGCACCCGTAACCGGGCCGACGCTTGCGGGAAGTGTTGCAAGCAAGGTGACCGTGGTGGTGCCGTCGACGGTTGCGCTGTTCGTCGGAACCGGACCGATGGAACCGGCAACCGGCGTCACGCCATCGGCGCCGACAAGCTGGAACGACGTGCCAGCGGGGAAGCCGTCTACGAGTGGGTCGTTATTGGCGAAGGTCACATCGATCGTCTGTTCGGCGTTCGAATTGTTCGTCAGCACGAAGTCGAAGGCGAGCGTTGCGCCCTGAGAAACGACGTCCTGAATATCGACGATGTCGTTGCGGGTGCCATCGTCATCGGCGGTGGAGGCGGTGGTGCCTGCACCAGCAGCGGCGAGGTTGCCGGTACCATCGGGATCTGGCGCGTAGGTGTCGGCCTCGTAATCTGCGATGGTAACTAGGAACGTCTCATCGACCGTGACCGATGGCGTGTTCGAATCCGGCATCGGGGTGATGGTGCCCGGCGCAATTCCGAGAGTCTGGGTGGCGACGTTGGGGATACTGCCCGCAGGGACGTCGGGAACGATACGTGCGTCGAAGGTCACAAAACCCGTACGACCGACCGGAACGTCGTCGATGTGGAAGGTGATCGTGTTCCCGGAGCGCTCGTAGTCGATCCGGTGGCCAGAACCGTTCGTCTGCTCGAAGGTCGTGTCATCGCTATCGCCAGCATCGGTCAGCGGGGTCGCGGAGTCCGACCAAGTTGCGTTGCCGACATAGGTGAGGCGGTTGTCGAGAACATCCGTAACCTTGAGGTGCTCTGCGTCGGTCAGACCGGTGCTGTTATAGGTCAGCTTGATCGTGATGATATCGCCGGGTCCGGTCAGGCCGTCCGCAGCGAGGGGACCGGCACCGTCTGGGTCGGTATCCACGACGGTCATCTCTTTGAGAACTTCGGTAATCGCGTCGCCGGTAACCGTGATGACGTCATCGTTGGAATCGGAGATCGAGCCGTCGAAATCACTCGTCGCCGTCAGCGTGATGGTTTCGTCATCATTCGCATCTGCACTGGACGGAACGACCGCTTCGATGATCACACCGAAGATTTCGTTGGGTTCGAGGCTAGGCGTCACCGTGATCGGCGTCAGCGTATCGGCGACACCGTCGAGGTCGGCATCGGGATAGATGTTGATCGACGTGAAGGTGAAGTTTGCAGACGTGGCCGTTTGTGTCAGGTTATAGAAGTCCGTACCGTTACCGAGGTTGGTGACCGTGTGCGGGATGAAGACCTTACCACCGGGGGCAGCGGTTTCATTGGCACCGACGGCGAGATCGAGGGCGGCGATCTGTTGAACGATCGTCTCGACCTTGTTCGACGTTACGCTGACGGTATCGCCGGAGGAGTTGGTGTAGGTTGCGGTTGCTTGGTTGCCGATGCGCTCACCTGCGGGTGGGGCTGCGGCGAAAGCGGCGGCTCCGGCAAAGGAAGCGGCGGTAACAAGAAGGCCGAAGCGTTTCGACCTGTGATTGATCATCATGGGATGACATCCTTTTTTCTGATAGCACAGTCAGCCGTCTTGCTTCAGCGCCCCAGAGGAGGCCGATTCGTACGTCTGGCGGAGATGTTTCAGGACGAGGAGAGCGCTACTTCACGCGCACGCGGTAGCTGGTGGTGACGGTTTCCTGGCTGTCCAGGGCAGATGAAAGCTTCCAGCGCACGGCGGTAAAATCCTCCGGCTGCGCGTCTTCGATAAGGCGCGATCCATCCGCGAGGATGACGATGCGCTGGGCGGGAAGAGTGGACCATTCTTCACCGGGCGAGTCGGGGTTCAACTCACCGCGTACTTCGAGAAGAGCGTCGGAAGAGCTGTTGGTCGAGTCGATGCTGACCACGGCTTGCGCGGGAACCGGACCGACGACCGCAACGCCATCGATGGCGTTGTCGAACGTGTTATGGTTGCTGATGCGGTATTCGATCAACTGACCCGGTTTGACGGTATCGGCTGGAGCATATTGTTCGATGCCGGTGGCGTCCTTCGTGACGACGAATGCGCTCATCTCACTGCGCAGTTCGGCGGCGGCAAGGCCAGGTACAAGCGCCGAGACCAGCGCGACAGTGCAGATAAGGCGGGCGGATGCAGATTTCATTCTCTCTCTCCGTGCGAAACTCGACACAGCTTCTGCTGCGTACGAAGAGCAAGATCGTGTATAGAAATTACGAAACAGTTTATTTGATACAGTAACTGCAATGACTAAGCGTTAAATTTTATTTATATAGCATAAATTACCACTATTCGCCTGGTAAATAAAAAATTTAAGTAGTAAATAAATTGATTAATACAGTATGTTATCGTTAATTTTTGAAAAAATTGGTTAATCTTTAAGAGATTTTGCTATTATATATGTTGTTTTCTGGTATTGAATTTATGTGACTGCTTTGGTTGGTCTAGTAAAGGGCGGTGTGTATTGTTTTGTCATTTTTGCGATAGTTTGTCGGTCGGACCTGACAGAAATTTGATGATGAGTTTAGCGAGTATGTCGGGTTGCTCAACGCAAGGTAGGTGCCCACAATTTGCGACCTCGGCATAGGTCGAGTTGGGCAATCTTTGCGAAAAGTCGCGCATGAGGGTAGGTGGCGTCGACCCATCATCCGCACCACATACGCATAAGCAGGGTGCGGCGAGGGTTGCGCAGTCCAACGTGAAATCTGCATCACGAATCGCCCGACCCAAATCGCAATACCCTTCTGCGTGCGTGCGCAGCAGCATCGACCGCCATAATGGAAAGGCCGTATCGCCTTCGCGAAATCCCGGCGTAAACCATCGTTCCAGCGCGGCATCGCAGACCGCCTCCATCCCGCCTGCCTCGATGGCCTCGATTCGATCATTCCAGATATCGTCCGTGCCGATCTTATGGGCCGTGTCGCAGAAGACGATGCGCTCGATCAGATCGGGACGCGCTTTCCATAGCGCCTGTGCGATCAACCCGCCGACACTAAGCCCTACGATTGTGGCGCGCGTGATGCCCACATGGCCCATCAGCGCGGCAAGGTCGCCCGCATCGCTCTCAATCTGTCGCCGCCCTGCCAGATCGCTTAATCCGTGACCGGCGGTGTCGTAGCGCAGGATGCGATATCCTTGCGGCAGATGCGGCAGCAGCGGCTCCCAAACGCGCAGATCGGTGCCGAGCGAGTTGGAAAATACCAACGCCGCGCCGTCAGGCGGTCCCTGATCGCAAAAGTGAATGGCCCGGCCCTCATGGCGAAAGATATCCATCGCGTCGCTCCTCGTTTCGAGAGCGACTATAGACGGCGTCGATTCTCAGGCAACATCCACGCGCGACAGGCCCAGCAGACCCGGCACAGGCCTCACGATCCGATGCATCGGCACCGAGCCAAGCCGCGCCGTCATCCGCCCCGGTGAATCGTAAGCGTCGAAAAATGCAGGCAGATCGACGGTGTCATCCCACGAATCCAGCACTCCGCCACAAAACCGGACGCCGCCCCAAGACCCTGTCGAAAGCACGATCTCGCGCACCATCCGCCCCAGTAACGCCGAAAAGCTCGCCCGTGCGTTTGGCTCGCTCGCCCGCAGGCGCGCGTAACCCGGTCCCGATAGCACGTCCTCGACTTCACCGTCCTGCGACCCCGGCAGGCGCAGGTGCCCCGGTTCGGTCGCTAATGGATGCCAGCCCCACGCTGTCGGAATCGCCACCGCCGCTCCAAACCCCGTGCCGACATTGACCGCGATCATTGGTGCTGTGTTCCGTTGCGCGCCTGCCCGCACCGTCACCAGATCATCTGCGCCAAGATAGGGCAGGGCGCAGGCCACCGCTTCCAGATCGTTGAACAGGCGCACGGGGCAGCCAAGCATGGCCGATATCGCCTCCGCATCGATCACCCAAGGGGTGTTCGTCATGTCGATAAACCCCTCTTCACGCGGCCCGGCGGCGGCAATCGCGCAGGACGTGACGCCCGCGCCTTGGTCGCCCAAAAAATCTGCCAGCGCATCGAGGAACGTCGCATGGCTCGCCACCGGCATCACGAGCGGCGCTATCGGTTCACTGGGTCGCACTAGCGCAAATCGTGCGTTTGTCCCTCCGATATCGGCGATCAGCCGCAACCCCGTCATGGTTTGGCGGTGGCGTCACCGCGCAATTCGGCGAGGAAAGCCGTTTGCCATGACGAGATATCGCGTCCCCGAACCCGCGCCAGCAATCGCTTGTGTCGGTCGATACGCTCATCCGCCTCCATCGTCACGGCTAGATGCATCGCTTTCGCCACCTCATCCGCGTCATACGGATTGACGATCAGCGCTTCTTCCAAATCGGCGGCGGCCCCGGCAAAGCGCGACAGGATCAGCACGCCGGGATCATCCGCATCCTGTGCCGCCACGTACTCTTTCGCCACGAGGTTCATGCCGTCGCGCAGGGGCGTCACCAGCCCGACCTTCGACCCCCGGAACAGCGCCGCTAGTGTATCGCGCGGCACGGATCGGTGAATGTACCGCACCGGCGTCCAGTCGAAGTCTCCGAATGCCCCATTGATTGCGCCTGAAAGCTGCTCCAACTCGGTGCGGATTTCGGCATAGGCGGCCAGTTCCCCCCGCGTTGGCGGCGCGATCTGCATCAGCACGGTCTTCTTCCGCTGGTCCGGGTATTTCTCCAAGAACCGCCGGAAAGACCGGAAGCGGTCGGGTAGACCCTTGGAATAATCCAACCGTTCGACCCCGATGATGTGATTCCGCACATCCCCGCGCGTCAGACGGCGGATACGGTCGCTGGCCTTCTTGGTATTCGCCATCTCGACAAAGGAGTCCACGTCGATTCCGATGGGAAAAGTATGCGCCGTCATCTTCCGCGTACCGTTGCGGAACGGGTGAGTCACCGGCCCGGCGCTATCTGCCGTCTGCTCGACATAGCGTTTGAAGTTCGAGGCATCCTGCTCGGTCTGGAACCCCACCACGTCATAGGCGTGCAATGTGTCGAACAGCCAGACATGATCCGGCACTGCCGACACGATCTCTGGTGGTGGAAATGGGATATGCAGAAAGAACCCGATCCGGTTCTCGACCCCTAGCTTGCGCAGTTCTGCGGCCAGCGGGATCAGGTGATAATCATGTATCCAGATCAGATCGTCGTCATCCACCAGCGCGGCGATCGACTTGGCAAAGCGCTGATTGACGCTGCGATATCCATCCAGCGCCGCCGTATCGAACTCCGCCAGATCGAGGCGATAGTGGAACACCGGCCATAACGCGCGGTTGGCGTAGCCGAGGTAGTAGGTGTCGTATTCCCGCTGACTCAGCGGCTGTGTGGCGAGGGTGACCCCCCCGCTGCGTTCGAGGGTGACGCCGGATTTCTCCGCCCCCTCCTGAATCTCACCGTTCCAGCCGAACCAAATGCCATTTCCGTTCTGTAAGGCGTCGCCCACCGCAACGGCCAGCCCACCCGATTGCGGTTGCGACGGGTCGGCCACACGGTTTGAGACGACGACAAGGCGGCTCATAATTGACTCTCCCAAGGATCAGACAGGCGCATGGCCCCATTGATGATGCCCACAAGCGAGTAGGTCTGGGGAAAATTCCCCCATGCCTCGCCGGTACGGAAATCCGTATCCTCTGACATCAGGCCCAGATGGTTCCGCGCTGCCAGTAGCCCCTCGAAATGCTCC
>CALJIU010000174.1 GCA_937974055.1 uncultured Neomegalonema sp.
TCCTGAAACTGCGGTAGCAGCGTTTCTTCCAGCACCTGCGGTTCAACCATCATCATCACCGTTGTTCGCCGCTGCCGGGGATGACGATACGGCTCGATCCCGTGCTTGCGACAGACGGCGACGAATAACTGCACCGACCACGGATTGTCGAGAGAGACGCCCTTTTCAACCTTTTCGGGGCGTTTCTTCAGGCGCAGGCGCGACAGCGCAGATCCGGCGGCCCGCTTTTCGCCTTCTGTCCCGGCCCGCCGGAAGAGAGCTTCGAGCTTGGCGAGCTTTTCTTCGAGCGTGCTGGCACTCAAAGCGACCACCCCCCGTCGATCACGTGCTCGCCCCCAGTCACGAAGGCGCTTTCATCGGAGGCCAGATACACCGCCAGCATCGCGATTTCCTCCGGCTCGGCGATCCGGCCCATCGGTTGACGCGCGACGAAATTGGCGCGGTTCTCTTCATAGCTGTCGGGCATCGCGTGGATGCGCTCCTCCAGCGAGGGCGACTGCACGGTGCCGGGGCAAATGCAATTGCAGCGGATACCTTGCGTGATGTAGTCGATGGCCACCGTCTTGGTCAGGCCCGCCACCGCCGCCTTGGTCGAGGCGTAGAGCGCGCGGTTCGGCGGTGCCTTGATCGTCTGGGCCGCTGAGGACATGTTGACGATCGACCCGCCCCCGCGCTCCAGCATCCCCGGCAAAAACGCGGTCAGGGTGCGCCACAGCGATT
Source organism: uncultured Neomegalonema sp. (assembly GCA_937974055.1). Lineage (GTDB taxonomy): Bacteria > Pseudomonadota > Alphaproteobacteria > Rhodobacterales > Rhodobacteraceae > JAHDDY01. Next base: position 721 of record CALJIU010000174.1, read on the forward strand.
TGACGTTGAGATCATAGCTGAAATCCCACGCCGCCTCATCGACGTCGAGGATCGTGCCGTGGTGGACGAAACCCGCGCAGTTGAATAGGATATTCACATCGCCCGCCTCCTTCGCGGCGGCATGGACCGCATCGGTATCGCGGGCATCCAGCGTATGCGTGATGATGCCGGGGCCATCCTCGGCCAATTTCACCAGCAGATCGGGGTTCAGATCGGTGGCGACCACCTCCGCCCCTTCGCGCAGAAAGGCCAGTGCCGTCGCGCGCCCGATTCCCTGCCCCGCCGCCGTCAGGAACGCCCGTTTTCCCGCCAACCTGCCTTGTGCCATACCTTGCTCCCGTCAATCCGCTGTGATGTGCTGGCTCTAGGTTAAAGCGGGGGTCCGGGGCCATGTCAAACAATGAGAACAAAAAGGGTGGATGCCAATGCGGTGCGGTCCGCTTTCGCCTGACCGCCGCGCCGCAGCGCGTCTATTGCTGCCACTGCACCGAATGCCGCCGCCAATCGGCCAGCGCCTTCGGAATCTCGGTCATCATGGATGAAGGGGCGGTCGTCTTGTTGCAGGGCACACCGACCACATGGACCCGCCCAACGGCCAGCGGCGGCGTGATGAACTGCGCCTTCTGCCCCACCTGCGGCTCGCGATTGTGGCACGCGGCGAACGGCTTCATCTCGGTAAAGGGCGGCACGCTGGACGATCCACCGGAGCCGACCGCGCATATCTGGCTCGACAGCGCCTTGCCATGGGTGGTGATCCCGGAAGGCATGGAACGCTGGGCGCGGGAGCCTGATGCGTAAAGCAGGTCACTCCGACTCAGATATGTGGGGTTTGATCGCCTCGACCAAACCCGGAAGTTTTTCTGACACGACATACCAGACGATATCCAACTGCACGTCCGCATAGCCGTGGATCAGGCGATGACGCATTCCCGTGATTTCTCTCCACGGGATATCAGGGTGTCTGTCACAGAATTGAGATGATATTTTTCCTGCGGCTTCACCGATAACTTCGATTGAACGGATAACCGCATTTTGGTGCAGGCGACTTTGTGTAAATGCCGCATAATCCATATCAGCGACGAAGCTCCGCGCATCGCCCGCAGCGAGCATCATATCCAACAGCAATGCCAGATCGCGGTCGTTCTCCTCACCCATGAACGGTCTGCGCTTCGGCGAGAATTCGTCGTCGCCGGATAAAATTGCGGCTGTTCTCGACGGCTTCGCGATCAACCAAGTCGACCGGAATGCCAAGCGCAGCCTCCAACGCATCCTTGAAATCAGCAAAGGCGGCAAGGTTCTCACGGTGGCCGCGCTCGAAGCTTACCAGAAAATCCGCATCGCTCGTTGCCCTGTCGAAATCGGTTCCCCGTGCTGCAGAGCCGAACAGGTCTAGGCGAGCGACACCGTATTCCCGACAGAGGGCAGAGACGACATCGCGTCGTCTTTCGATCAGATCATGCATCCCGTCAGCCTCACTCGACAATCTAACCCACCAGAAGCGGGTGTTGATCCAGAACATACCCTCGATGGCACCAAAAGTCATTCGGTCACGATATCGGCGATGCGAACCCGCTTGATCGCCCCACCGCCCCCGGCATAGGGTCGCGCACCCTTCAGCCAACGAGCGTACCCATGTCCGATACCCCCCGCCGCAATACCGATGACGAGGCCCTGCTGTTCCATGCGCAGGGCAAACCCGGCAAGCTGGAGATTGCGGCGACCAAGCCGTTGGCCACCCAGCGCGACCTCAGCCTCGCCTACAGCCCCGGCGTCGCGGTGCCCGTGCGCGCCATCGCCGAGAAGCCCGACCTCGCCTACGAATATACGGCCAAGGGCAATATGGTGGCGGTCATCACCAACGGCTCTGCCATCCTCGGCCTCGGCAATCTGGGCGCGCTGGCCTCTAAGCCGGTGATGGAGGGCAAGGCGGTCCTGTTCAAGCGGTTCGCGGATATCGACAGCATCGATATCGAACTCGATACCCAAAGCGCGGATGATATCATCAATGCCGTGCGCTACATGGGGCCAAGTTTCGCGGGCATCAATCTGGAGGATATCAAATCCCCTGAATGCTTCATCATCGAGCGGACCCTGCGCGAGATGATGGATATTCCCGTCTTCCACGACGATCAGCACGGCACGGCCATCATCGTCGCGGCGGGGGTCATCAACGCGCTCGACCTGACCGGGCGGCGCATCGAGGACGTTCGGCTGGTGATGAGCGGGGCGGGTGCGGCGGGCATCGCCTGCATCGAATTACTCAAGAAGATGGGCCTGCCGAACGAAAACGCGATCCTCGTGGATATCGACGGGGTGCTGCATGAGGGCCGGGGCGATATCGACGAATGGCGCGCCCCCCATGCGCCGAAGACCGATCTGCGAACGCTGGCCGAGGCGGTGAACGGAGCCGATCTGTTCCTGGGCCTCAGCGCGCCGGGCATCCTGACGCCTGAAATGCTGATGACGATGAACGAGCGGCCCATCATCTTCGCGATGGCCAATCCCGACCCCGAAATCTCGCCAGAGGAGGCGCGCGAAGCCCGCCCCGATGCGATCATCGCCACCGGGCGCAGCGATTACCCGAACCAAGTCAATAACGTACTGGGCTTTCCCTATATCTTTCGCGGGGCGCTGGATGTGCGGGCGCGCACGATCAATGACGAGATGAAAATCGCCGCCGCCCGCGCCATTGCGCAGCTTGCCCGACAGGATGTGCATGACGACGTGGCCACCGCCTATGGCAAGAAGCTGCGCTATGGTCCCGAATATATCATCCCCGCCCCCTTCGACCCCCGCCTGATCCATCAGGTGCCGGTTGCCGTGGCACAGGCGGCGATGAATAGCGGCGTGGCGCGCAAACCGATCATCGACCTTCAGGGCTACGAGCAAAGCCTGATGGCCCGCCTTGACCCCACCGTCACCATGCTGCAACGCCTGCATGAGCGGGTACGATTACAGCCCAAGCGCGTCGTCTTTGCCGAGGGCGAGGACGAGCGGGTGATCCGGGCCGCTGTCTCCTATACCCGCGCGGGTCTGGGCGAGGCGATCCTGATCGGGCGCAGCGATGAAATCCATGACAGCGCGCAGAAGCTGGGCCTCGATGGCGTCGATGAGGTCACGATCCACAATGCCCGGATGTCCGAGCGCGTGCCTGCCTATAGCGACCACCTCTACGCAAAGCTGCAACGCCGGGGGCGTCTGCACCGCGACTGCGAGCGGATGGTGCAGCAGGACCGCAATGTCTTCGCCGCGTTGATGGTCGAGACGGGGGATGCGGATGCGATGATCTCCGGCGTCACGCGCAAATCATCACAGGTTCTCGAAGACGTACGGATGGTGCTCGACCCCGACATGCAGCGTAACGTGATCGGCGTGACGGCGGTGCTGGCGCGGGGGCGCACGGTGCTGGTGGCCGATACGATGGTGCATGAAATGCCCGAAGCGGAGGAGCTGGCCAATATCGCCGAGGCCGCCGCCGGGGCCGCCCGCAAGCTGGGGTTGGAGCCGCGCGTGGCGATGACATCGTATTCGACCTTCGGCTATCCGGCCTCCGAGCGGTCCGACAACCTGCGCGATGCGGTGCGGATATTGGAAGCACGCGGCGTCGATTTCGAGTTCGACGGCGAGATGGCGGCAGATGTGGCCCTGTCGCGCGAGGCGATGGAGACGTATCCTTTCTGCCGCCTATCCGGCCCCGCCAACGTGCTGGTCATGCCGGCGCGTCACTCGGCCTCGATCTCGACCAAGATGCTGCGCGAATTGGGCGGCTCGACCCTGATCGGCCCGATTTTGGTCGGCATGGAAAGCCCGGTGCAGCTTTGCGCGATGGGGTCCGGCGTGGCCGATATCGTCAATATGGCGGTCTTCGCGGCGGGGGCGTTCTGACAGGCAATACCCGAACATACCGCATCCCCGGAAACGCGAAGCGTTATCCGGGGCCTCGACGGCAGCGCACCACCTGTTGATACCGTTGCGCCCAAAGACTGGCCGCGCTACTCCGCCGCAATCGCCGGTTCGCCGCCATCCTCATCCTCGTCGATCTCGATCAACCCGTTATCCAGCACCCGCAAACCCGGTATCGGCTTCTTGAGCCATGCTAATTGATGCGAGAAGTGGTCGTAATCGGCTTGGGCGCGCCCGAATTCGGCGGGCGGGGGCAGGTGGGCGATCCAGTGGATCGAATAGTCGGGCAGGGCGATGCGTTTCAGCAGCAGCTTCACGCGCAGATACGGCTCTAGCGAGGCTTCCAGCACCGCCTCCGGTCCCAATCCGACATAGCTGCGAAAATCCTCGTCAGCGCGCAGATGGGCGCGGACCACATCGACCCGGCGCGCGCCCTGCTCGCGTTGCAGCGCCAGCAGCGGCTCCAACCCTAGATCGGTGCGGGCGCTGGTCCCGGCCTCGCTATCCTCGGCCAGCAGGTTCATCAACCGGCCCGTTGCAACCGTGAAGGTCAGGGATTCGAGTTCGAGCCAGAAGCGGTGATACAGGTTTTGCAGAAACATCTGATCATGCTCGATCAATTCCAGACACAGGCCGACGACGACCGGCTCATGCTTGGTGAAGATCACGCGCTTTTGCTCGGCGATTTGCTTGCGCAGGTCCGCCAGCTCGCGGGTCAGTTCGCCTTTTTTCTTGCGCAGTTCATGCGCCTCGCCCGCGCGCCATAGCCGGTTGAAGAACCAACCGAAGAACGCGCTGATCCGGTGGCCCGATTTCTTGCGCAGCCAAATGCGAAACGGCAGTTCGGCATAGACCTGATTGAGTTGCAGCCGCGCCATTTCCAGCGCCTTTTCACCCGCAATCCGCTGGCGTTCCAGCCGGTTTGTCGCCGCCGATAATTCGGAATGGATT
>CALJIU010000175.1 GCA_937974055.1 uncultured Neomegalonema sp.
ACGTCGATCCGGGGCCTCGCCATGAGACGCATAATTGTAGCAGACACACCAAACCGTCCCCCGCCCAGCAGCGGTGGCCCTCGAACCTCATCCCTCAAACCTATCCCTACGGAGGCGCTTTCATCCCCGCCAGTGCCATCAGTGCCAACTCATGCACCTCTCTCAGAAGCAAATCGATGGGCCGTTTGCCCCGCTCCACATGCCCCGGTGGCCTACCCGGACGCATCACCCGCATCGGCCTCGCCATCCCGGCCTGCTTCCGCGCCAGCCGCTTTGCCTGCCCCGGAATATCGTTCATCGCCACAACCAAAGCCTCGATCCGACGACGCAGCGCAGCAGCAGATACCGGATCATCCGGCAAAACCTCCACCCGCCCCGGCGGCGAGATGTCTAGGTCATCAAATCCCCGAACATTCGGCCCAAATCCCGGCGCAGTCTTCCGCTTCGGCGGCCCAACCTCCTTGCGAGGATCCATCAAGACAAAGATCGGCTTTCGTTTGCCTGCCCCCTTCGGAATCTTCCCGGAGGGCGGTCCCCGCTTCGCACGCGGCTTCACGACAATATCCATCGCCGCAATCTCAATCAGCCGCCGCAGCGTCGATTCCGCCGGACGCAGCAATGCGAGAATAGCGAGATGCATATGCCGCAGCAGGACTTCGCTATCCCCAAGCATCGCCAGAATTTGCGCCACAATGGGCAGCAAATCTTCGCGATTGATCTCGATGCAGCGGGTCCAACTCATAGGCGGTGCGTATCCTCGTTAAAGACAAAACATGAACAAACGACACGAAAAACCACGAAATGTCAAGCGCGCGCTGCTACAGTCAGGGCAATCGCTCGAAAAAGTTTTTCGCTGCCCCGCACTTGGATGGCCCCGCGCAGCGGCGGGGCATCCCTATGCTTTCTGTTGGTTACAAACTATAGATCGCAATTCGCTTCCATGCCGCATTGCGTTCGGGACAGCATGATTTCTTCTTCGAGCGATTGCCGTGCTACTATAGCGAATGATACCAGTGGCGGAGATCAATGACCGCTCTGTTCCGGGCGCAGACCCGGAACCTCGATAGGCGGAGCGCGGTTCTGCTAGGCTCCGGGTCTTCGCCCGGAGCAGAGTGGAAAAGTGAAAACGGTCAGCGATTGCCGCCCTTGGTATTACTCTATTGCCGTCGCCCGCATAAATTAACCATCCCCGACCACCCGCGCGAACAGCATATGATCGCGCACGACGTCATCGACCTCCAGATACGACCGCGCCACCCCCTCGAAATGAAACCCGCAGGCGGCAAGCAACGCGCGGGAGGCGACATTCTCCTCCAAGCAGGCCGCCTCCAACCGTGTCAGGCGCAACTCGTCGAATGCATAGGCGACCACCGCCTCCGTCGCCTCGGTCATGTAGCCGCGCTGGGCGTGCTCCCGCCCAACCCAATAGCCAAGCGTGCCGCATTGCGACGGGCCACGCCGAATATTACTCAGCGTGATCCCCCCCACCATGCGGTCCGGTTTGCGCGTGAAGATCAGGAACGAGAACGCCCGCCCCCCTTCCGCCTCCAACCGCGCCCAACGGACCCGGCGGCGAAACGCCCGGTGAGACAGGTGATCGCGCGGCCATGCCGGTTCCCACGGTCGCAGGAACTCGTGGCTTTCCCGCCGCAATCGCACCCATTCGCCAAAATCATCCGATTGCGGGATACGCAATTCCAGCCGCTCGGTCTGAAGAACCGGCAACGGGGCGGCGCGATGCCTGCCAAAAAGGGACGACACCCAGCCCACGGGTCCGCTCCGTCAGGCCGCGTCGGCGAGGCGGTCGGGCAAACCACCACCTTCCGGCCCCAGATACACCGCGCTGGGGGCGGGACCGTCCAGAACCGCCCGCATCGCCCGGCGCACCCCATCCGCATCGACCGCCTCGATCAGCGTCTCGATCTCATCCATCGGGAAAGGACGCCCCCGCAGCACCATCTGCCGCGCCAGCGTCTCGGCCCGCCGCATGGGCGATTCCAGGGCCATCAGAAGCCCCGCTTTCGACTGCGCCTTCGCCCTGCTCGCCTCGGCTTCGGTGACGTCATCCGCCGTACGCTCCATCACATCGAGCGCCAATTCGGCCAGCTCGCGCGATTCCTTGGCGCTCGTTGCCGCATAGATGCTCATCATACCCGCATCCTTGAACGCCTCGGCATAGCTGAAGATCGAATAGCACAATCCCCGCTCCTCGCGCGCCTCTTGGAACAACCGCGACGACATCCCCCCGCCCAGCACGGCGGCGGCGGTCTGCGCGCGGAACTGCGCCTCGATATTGCGACTATCCGGTGCCTCGAACCCGATGACGATATGGGCCTGTTCGCTAGGGCGGATGATCTGCTTGCGCCCGGTGCCATAGACCCCCGGCTCGGTCGCCGCCGTCTCCCCCGCAGGCATATCCCCGAACAAACGCTCGGCATCCTTGACGATGGCATCGTGATCCACATAACCCGCCGCCGACAGGATCATGCGCGCGGGCGTGTAGTGCTTGCCCATGTAACCCGTAATCATATCCCGGTCGAAGCTCTGCACGCTTTCCGGCGATCCGGCGATATTGCGACCCAAGGGTTGATCGGGAAAGGCGATTTCCTGCAACGTCTCCATCGCGACCATCGACGGCATGTCGTTACGCTCGCCGATTTCCTGTAGGATCACCTGCCGCTCACGCTCGATCTCTTCGACCTGAAAAGTCGAATTGCGCAGGATATCCGCGATGATATCCAGCGCCAGCGGCACATGCTCGGCCAGCACGCGCGCTTGATAGGCGGTCATCTCGTAATCGGTATAGGCGTTCAGATCGCCGCCCACATCCTCGATTTCCTCGACGATACCCCGCGCCGTGCGCCGGTCGGTACCCTTAAACGCCATATGTTCGAGCATGTGAGAAATGCCCGCCTCCGGCAGCGTTTCATTGCGCGATCCGGTCGCGACCCAGACCCCAAGCGCGGCGGATTTCACGAAGGGCATATGCTCGGTAATGACGCGGAACCCATTGGGCAACGTCGTGGCGCGAATGCGTCCACCCTCGATGGAGATATCTGTCAAGCGGCGGTTTCCTTGCGGATAAAGGCCTCGATAGCGGCCAGATCATTGGGCAGGATCGTCATGCGTTCGGGGCGGTCGTACAGGTCGGCCATGCGTTCGGGCAGGGGCGATTCTGCTCCGGTCGCCTCGCGCACGGCATCGGGAAATTTCGCAGGATGCGCGGTGGCCAGCGTGACCATTGGCGTCTGCGGCTTGGCCTTCTGGCGCGCGGCGGCGAGACCCACGGCGGTGTGCGGGTCGAGAGTCATGCCGATATCGGCACGGGTCTGCCGGATCGTCGCCAGCGTCGTCGCCCGCTCGACCCGTGCCGAGCCAAAGCCCGCGCGCAAACGGTCCTGCATCCCTTGCGACAGCGCCATTGCACGATTGGTCTTCAACTCATCCATCAACTGCGCCACAGCCTCGCCCTCGCGGTCGGCAAGGTCGAACAGCAACCGCTCGAAATTCGAGGATATCTGGATATCCATGCTCGGCGTCACCGTCTGGGTGACGCCTTCGATCTCGTAGCGGCCCGTCTCGACGGTGCGGTGCAGGATGTCGTTCTCGTTCGTCGCGATAATCAACTCACCGACCGGAAAGCCCATTTCGCGCGCGACATATCCGGCAAAGATATCCCCAAAATTGCCCGTCGGCACCGAATAGTCGATCCGCCGCTCGGTCCCGCCAAGGGCCAGCGAGGAGGTCGCGTAATAGACGATCTGCGCCAGCACCCG
>CALJIU010000176.1 GCA_937974055.1 uncultured Neomegalonema sp.
GGCTGATACGGGTGGCGGATGACGGCCCCGGTGATATCTGAGGCATAGGCCGATAGAGAACGAGACGATGAGCGAAGCGCTGAACCAGCAGTTTCCCTGTGCGCAATGTGGCGCTGACCTGCGCTACGCCGTCGGAACGGAGCACCTCGTCTGCGATTATTGCAGCCACGAGAATATCATCGATATCGAGCATACGCCGATACAAGAGCTAGATTTCCGCCAAGGCGTCGCCGACCAGATTTCGACCGAGCAGCTTGAGACCACACAGGTTGCGAAATGCACGACCTGCGGGGCGCAGGTTCAATTCGAGGCGAATATCCATGCGGATGCCTGCCCATTCTGCGCGTCGGTCTTGGTCACCGATACGGGGGCGCACCGCCATTTCAAGCCTGCCGGAATCCTGCCCTTTGCCGTGACCCAGCGCGATGCGCAGCAATCCTTGAGCAAATGGCTTGGCTCACGCTGGTTCGCGCCATCCGGGTTGAAGAAATACGCGCGGGCGGGGCAGGAATTGAACGGCATCTATACGCCCTATTGGACATTCGACGCCGATACGACCAGCAGCTATCGCGGGCAACGCGGGGATGTGTACTACGTTGATCGCTACGTCACGGTAATGACCGACAAAGGGCCGCGCCGACAGTTACAGCGCGTGCCGCAGATCAAATGGACCCGCGCTGCGGGACGGGTCAGGCGGTTCTTCGACGATGTGCTGGTAATCGCGTCAAAGGCATTGCCGAGCCACGCCGCCGATGCGCTTGAACCGTGGGATCTGCACGCGATGGTGCCGTACACCGAAAGCTATCTCGCAGGGTTTAGGGCGGAAGCCTATACCATCGATTTGCGGGACGGGTTTGCCGCTGCGCGGGGCGAGATGGATTTGCAGATACGGCGAGACGTGCGGTTTGATATCGGCGGCGACCAACAGCGGGTGGAATCGGTCGATACGGATTTCGGTGATGTTACCTTCAAGCATGTGCTGCTGCCGCTATGGATTGCGGCGTATAAATACCGTGACAAGACGTATCGCTTCGTCATCAACGGACGGAACGGACGAGTCTACGGTGAGCGGCCCTATTCCGCGTGGAAGATTATCGCAGCGGTAATTTTCGGGGCCATTGCGATGGCCGTGTTCCTTGGTGCGCTGTACGCATCCGGCGCGTTGGATCAAGTAGTCGTTGGAAATGGACAGTTTGCTTTCCCGACCAACGATCCGTTCTTCATCCCCGGCGGGGGGCAATACTATCCGCGTGGTTACTAACCATTATAAATCATATGTTGTTACAATTACGAATTATTCTACTTTTGGTGTCAGCCTCCATACGTATTGAAAGTGTATGAGGGTCAGTCCAATGGCATCGGGACACCGCTGGAATTCTGTCGGAGACGAATGCATTCGTCTGCTGGTAACGGCCTACGAGGCGAATGGCGAGGTTCATTGGCCAACTCTTATCAGCGCGACAGCGGCGTTGTCGGGCGAAATGGCGCTTATCGCAAACGAGTCCCGGTTGCCGGAATTCGGTGCGGTGGAAAGCCGTCGTGTTGCGCAATTCATGCATGACGGCGACGTAAAGAACCGCACAATCTGGGGTTATTCCACCACCATCGCGCGCGAAGCTTTCGGTGTCGATATCGAGACGCTGCCCGGTTACCCGTCTATCGTTTCGCAGATGGGTGTGCAGTTATTGCCTGGCTCATTCCCAGCGTTACAGGTTGCCGCCCATCTGATGCCGCGCGAGACGCCGCTGAATGCGGGACCACGCTATCGCAAGACCCTTCATGCGCTTGCCGGTGAGGCGGGTCTGGCTATGGAAGATACCTCCTTCGCCCTTGCAACGGCGGCGATGAAGATGATCGGGGCCGTACAGCCGCTGGGCGTGCGCGATCTGACCATCCTTGCGTTGCAATCGGTTGTCGCAGGCGCACGCTTTGTGCCGCTTTACGAGCCGGTCGCGAATCCTACGCAAAGCAGCGTCGATGGCATCCTCGGTCGGGAACCTGAAGCACAGCCAAAAGCGGATGCCGCGATAACGATGCCCACAGCCGCCGCAGTCGCCGCTGTGCTAGGCACGCCAGATGCGGCTGGTTTTGGACGGCGCAGCGCGAACGGTGTTGGATAAGCCAAGAACTGCCACTCAGTAATACAAAAACCCCACGACCTTGCCGGTCGTGGGGTTTTTGCTTGAGCAGGCACCAGCCTCATGCGGGTCCGTAGATTTCCTCCGCGCGCCCCTCGAAGGCGCTGGTTACGCGCTTTAGGGCCAACTCGAAAGCCACCCCAGCCGCACGCTGCATGATCTTGCTGCGGAACTGAAAATCCACATCCAGACCCATCGTGCACCCTCCCCCATCGCGGGGGGTGAAGCTGTAGCGGGTAATGAGGCGGTCGAATGGGCCGTCTATCGCCTCCACATCAATTTTCGCGATACCCTCTCCCTCCGCCGGGATCAGGTTGACGCGGGAGGTGTAGCGTTCGCGGAAGACTTTGAACGATACCACGAGGTCAGCAATCATTTGCTCGCCGCCCGGTACATCGCGGCGGTCACGCACCCGCGCGCCGGTCGTCCACGGGATGAATTCAGGATAGCTTTCCACATCCGCCACGAGCGCGTACATCTGATCGGCGGAATACGGCAGATCGCGGTTTTCAGTATGGGTGGTCATGGCCGGAGGTCGCTCACACGGAAAAGGGCCGCGCGCCCATTGCACACGGCCCCTTGTAGATATGGCATCACACCGGATTCGCAAGGTATCCGGTGTGCAGCGCGATCAGAACACGAAATCGAGCTGATCGAGGTTGGCGGCGGTCACGCCCTGCAGCAGTACGGTGTTGCCCAGATAGCTGATCTCCACACCATCGGTAACATCGGCGATGGTCAGGTCGTTGGCATCGTTGACACCGAAGACGCCGGAGAAGTCGAGCAGGTCGGTACCGTCCGTGAAGTCGGTCACCACGTCGGAGCCGTCGATGGTCGAGAAGACAAAGGTGTCACTGCCGTCACCGCCGGTCAGTTCGTCATTGCCTTCGCCACCCATCAAGCGGTCGTCGCCGTCATGGCCGTAGAGACGGTCATTGCCGGTGCCACCATCGAGCGCGTCGGCGCCATCCTCGCCGTAGAGGAAGTCGTCGCCCGCATCACCCGACAGGGCGTCGTTGCCGGTGCCACCTGCGAGGAAGTCGGTCGCATCGCCACCGGAGATGACGTCATCGCCGCCCTGCCCGTTCAAGCGATCCGTTCCTGCACCACCCGTCAGGTCATCGGCATGGTTCGAGCCGTAGAAACGCTCGATCCCGGCATAGGTGTCGCCCGCCGCATCGCCCATCGTACCGCCCGTGGTCACATCGAGCGTGACGCCCACGCTGGATGCGCGGTAATCGACGATATCAAAGCCTGCGCCGCCATCGATGCTGTCGGCACCCTGATCACCGAAGAAGATGTCGCCACCGTCACCACCGGCCATCACATCGTCGCCGTTACCACCATAGAGACGGTCATCGCCCGCGCCGCCATCGAGCACATCCGCGCCGTTGCCGCCGTAGAGCGAGTCGTCGCCTGCGTTACCGGACAGGGTATCCGCGCCATTGCCGCCCACCAGCAGATCGCTATTGACCGAACCGGCCAGCGCATCGTCGCCGTCGAAGCCGTAGAAGGTGGCGGCATCGAGGCCAGCGGTCAGGGCGTCGGCGAAGTCGGTACCGTGGATCACCTCGATACCCGTCACGGTGTCACCTGCCGCCAGGGCATCACCGGATGCCGTGCCTTGAAGCATATCGACCGTCACACCGGAGGTCGCCGCCCGATACGAGATCGAGTCGCTGCCCGCGCCACCGTCGATGCTATCCGCGCCCGCTTCGGCGTAGAAGCGGTCGTTGCCGTCGCCCCCGATCAGAGTGTCATCGCCATTACCGCCGAGCAGAACGTCGTCGCCGTCACCGCCGGACACCATATCCGCGCCGTTGCCACCCTGAAGGTAGTCATTGCCGCCCCGGCCATCGATCGTATCGTCGCCGTCGAAGCCGTAGAGCTTCTCGTCCGTTGCCGAACCGAGCAGAACATCGTCACCGATCATCGAACCGAAAACGCGCTCGATATTGGCGAGAGTGTCGCCATCTGCATAGCCGCCGACACCCGTGCCCGCCGCGAGGTCAACGGTCACAGCGGCGTTAGAGGCGTGGTAGCTGGCCGTGTCGATACCGTCACCGCCATTCAGCGAGTCCGCACCGAGCGAGCCGTAAAGGCGATCCGCGCCCGCGCCACCGTCGAGAAGGTCGTCGCCGCCGTGGTCAACGAGGACATCGTTGCCGTCACCGCCCTTCAGCGTATCGTTACCGCGACCGGCGATGAGTGCGTCATTGCCCGCACCGCCAGCAAGATTGTCATCGCCGTTACCGCCATTGAGGTAATCATCGCGGTCACCACCTTCGAGAACGTCTGCACCGTCGAAGCCATAGAGCTTGTCTTCGCCCTCACCACCGATGAGCGTATCGTCGAAGCCAGAGCCGAAAACGCGCTCAATGCTGGTGTAGGTATCACCTTCGGCGTGGTCGCCGGAGCCGGTGCCGGTCGCCAGGTTGACCGTAACGGACGCGCCCGCCTTGCGGTAATCCACCGTATCGAGGTCGGCTCCGCCGTCATGGGCATCGGCACCGTCACCACCCGTAAAGCGGTCGCGACCTGCGCCACCCGACGCTTTGTCGTCACCGTCGCTACCGATCAGCTGGTCGTTACCGCCGCCGCCGTAAAGGACATCATCACCAGCGCCACCGTCCAGCACATCGTAGCTGTCGCCACCATCGAGGGTGTCGTTGCCGCCCATGCCGAACAACTGCTGACGCCCACCGGTGCCGGTGATGACATCATCGTATTCGGAGCCGTTCACATGCTCGACATTCTTGATCGTGTCGCCTTCGGCATGGCCGCCTTTGCCGACGCCCGTGCCCAGATCAACGGACACGGCGGCGTTGGAGGCATTGTAGTTGGCCAAGTCGACGCCGGTACCACCATCGAGGATATCGGCACCAAGGTCGCCATTGAGGGTATCGTTACCCTCGCCGCCGAGCAGCGTGTCATCGGCGGAGAAGCCTTTACCCGTCTGCACATCCGATAGCGAAACATCGCGCAGGATTTTGGTACGACCGGCAACGTAGCCAATCCCTTCGCGGATTTCGATCTTGTCGAGGCCACCCGTGCCCGTCAGTTCGAGGCGGACGGGGGTGAATTCAAAGCCGGTCGGCGCGACCGTGTGGATCAGCTCGCCGTTGAAGTAGATTTCGTACTTGCCGCTATCAAGATCGGGATTGCCGTCTTCCGCAAAGGCGGTTTCAAAATCGAGGTAGAGACTCTGGCCTTCGGTCGTCTCGAACTGGTGAACCACGTCGTCGCGCTGGCGGTTATTGGTCGTGCCTTCGACCAGCAGCGTTACGGGACCACGGCCTGCACCGTTATCACCCTGAAGCATGTCGTCGCCCGCACCGCCCTGTACGAGATCGTTGCCAAGACCGCCGTAAACGGCATCGGCACCGTCGCCGCCCATCAGGGAGTCGTTACCGCTTTCACCATAGATCAGGTCGTCGCCTTCGCGGCCATCGACGGTATCGTCACCGCTGCGGCCCGCGAAGATTTCGTTGGCTTTGGAGCCGAGCAGCGTGTCGGCGTGGGACGAACCGTGCAAACGCTCGATGCTGATGAGGGTATCGCCATCAGCGTCGCCACCCTTGCCCCGGCCTTCGGCCAGATCAATTGTCACGGCGGCGGCGGATGCGCCGTAATTCGCCGTATCGGTCCCCTCGCCACCGTCGAGGGCATCCGCGCCGGTGCCGCCTTCGAGATAATCATCGCCACCACGACCGTTGAGCTTGTCGTCACCCGCACCGCCGGTCAGTACGTTGCCGAGTTTATCGCCCGACAGCGAGTCATCGTATTTGGAGCCATGGACGACTTCGATATTCGCGATCTTGTCGCCTTCTGCATGGCCGCCGGAGCCGGTGCCTGCTTCTAGGTCAACCGTTACGGCAGCATCGGACTCGCCGTACTGAAGCGTGTCGCGGTCGGCGCCACCGTCGATGCTGTCCGCGCCTGCGCCGCCATCGATGTAATCGTCGCCTGCACCACCGTCGATGGAATCGTCATTGCCATAACCATAGAGACGGTCGGCGTTATCGGTGCCCACCAGCGTATCGGCGTGGTTATAGGAACCAAAGACGCGCTCGATCTCGAACCATGTATCACCTTCAGCCGCGCCGCCGGTGCCGGTATTGGTGGCGAGGTTCACATTTACGCCCGCCGAGGAATAGCGGTAATCAATCGTGTCGATCTCGCCGCCGCCATAATGGGCGTCCGCACCGTCATTGCCGACAAAGAAGTCATCGCCGTTATTGCCATACATCGTGTCGTCGCCATCGCCCGCGTCGAAGTAGTCGTCGCGGCCATCGCCAGTCAGCACATCATCGAAGACTTCGGCGGGCGCGTTGGTCCAAATCCGGTCGAAATAGCTGGTCGAGATGCGGAAGTTGACCGTATCGGTTTCACCATCTTGCGTCACGGTCATCGACAACCTGATCGAAGACGCACCGCCAAAATCGACGGCATCGCGCTGAACGATCAACAGGCCAGTATCCCCGTCTACATTGGTCGAGAAGAGATCGGCAAACTCACCCGAAACCGTCATGGAATCGGCAGCACCATTGAATTTCACCGACAGGGCAACGAGGCCATTATCAAAGACCGCTGGTGGGTTGCTTGCAGCGTAGTATCTGCTGAAGATAGATGCCATTGTGTCCCGCTTTCTTCCGCTCTGGTATTACAGAGAGTTACGTTT